>NZ_CP054139.1:906614-1208819 GCF_013283875.1 Mucilaginibacter mali | reverse complement strand
TCGCCGTGAGTGGTAATAATGCTACCGATGTTACGCTTAAAAATATATTGATTGGCGATGTATGGTTATGCTCTGGCCAATCGAACATGACGATGCAGGTTGATGCGATACCCCCGTTTGCCGGTGTACTAAATTATGCCGACGAGATAACAACGGCCAATTATCCCAACATACGCGTATTAACTGCCGCTACCGATTATCAGGATAAACCACTAACCGAATTTACTACTCCGGGAGCGTGGACGATTTGCTCGCCGCAAACAGTGGGGAAGTTCAGCGCGGTAGCCTATTTTTTCGCGATGAAGTTGCAAGTTGATTTAAATATACCTGTCGGTATTATCGTGGCTTCCGAAAATGGTTCCTGGTGCGAAACATGGGCAAATACTGAAGTGTTAACCGGTGCGATGGCGGCTTACCTGGGGCATGGTTCATCAACTTTATACAACGGCATGATCAACCCCTTGCTAAAGTTGCAGCTAAAGGGTTTTATATGGTACCAGGGAGAAAATAACCAGCATATATCTCCTGTGAGTGATTATACCTTACTGAACTCTGCCTTAATTAAAGGTTGGCGCGATAAATTTAAACAGGGCGACCTGCCATTTTATTACGTTCAACTTACGCCCTTTGCAGAAGATTATAACAACACCGTCCCCGCCGGTGGCGACCCAAACCAAAACTGGTTAGCCTTTTTCCGCGAAGCGCAAGCCAATATTCAATCCAGGGTAGCTAACACCGGCATGGCCGTTACCATGGATGTAGGCGAAGCGGCTAATCATCACCCCCGAAATAAAAAACCGGTTGGCGAGCGCCTGGCTTTGCTGGCCCTTAGAAACACTTACGGGCAAAATGTAATTTGCAATGGCCCGAAATACAGCTATTTCACATTGAACGGCAATACGGCCACCATTAACTTTGCCGGTAACACTGCCGATGGCCTGAACACGATTGATAACCAGCCTTTGAAGCAATATTTTTTTGTTGCGGGCGCTGATCGTGTTTTCAGGAAAGGGGCAGCTGTTATCAACGGCAATACTATCGTTGTTACCGCTCCTGCCGAAACTAATCTGCCAATTCAAGCTATCCGCTACGCTTTTACCAACGCGCCGGTTACCAATATCCAAAACGGAGCTGGCTTGCCGATGGAGGCGTTTAGGACGGATAGTTGGGATTATTGAGGGGCCCCATTTAGGAAGCGCAGGCCTTGTGCGATTCCCTTCCAACGGGAGGGTGTAGGGAGGGGTTTCGTCACGAATGCAATATCACATAAACCCCTCCCTGCCACAGCACATCCAGCCGCACCCCTCCCCAAGGAGGGAACTCAGAAGTAATGCAGCCGATGCCAAAAAAAGGCCGCCCGGTTATCCCGGTCGGCCTTACTATTTAATTATTGATTTTTGGGCGATATATTAAGCATGGCTCAACTGCGGATCTTCCAGCCTGGCCATTTCTGCTTTGTTCTTTTTGCCGAACCAGTGGGTTTTCAACCTGATCCTGATCAGGTACATACATGGCACCAGTATCAGGGTGATCAGGGTTGCGAATGCCAGACCGAAGATCATGGTCCAGGCCAGCGGGCCCCAGAACGCTACGTTATCACCACCGAAGTAGATATGCGGGTTAAAGGTGGTGAACAGGCTCACAAAGTCGATGTTCAGACCAACGGCCAACGGAATCAAACCTAAAATAGCGGCGGTTGCGGTCAGCAATACCGGGGTCATACGGGTACGGCCTGCCTCGATGATCGCTTCGAAGGTGTTTTCGTTTTGCGATGTCAGCAAATCGCTGAACTCTACCAGTAAGATACCATTACGTACTACCACACCTGCAAGGGCAATGATACCTATCATGGTCATTACTATCGAGAACTTCATACCGAAGATGGCGATACCCAACAGTACACCAATGATACTGAAGAAGATCTCGCTCAGGATGATGAGGGTTTTACCTACCGAGTTAAACTGCAACATCAGGATGATCAGGATCAAACCAAATGAAACAGCCAGTGCCGATAGTAAGAAGCCCATCGCTTCGGCCTGGTCTTCCTGTTCACCGCCCATTTTCACGGTAACGCCCGATGGCAATTTGTACCGGTTAATTGCTTGCTGTATAGCGGCGTTCACCTCGTTGGTATTATAGCCCTGCAATACGTTTGATGTAAGGTTAATTACACGTTTTTGCTGCTTATGCTTAATGTTACCGTACGAACTTACATACCTGATATCGCTAAAGGCCGAGATAGGTACCTGGCGGATAGCGCCGCCTGTGCCCATATCGCGGTAAGTGATCTTCAGGTTACGCAACTGATCTACATTGTAACGCTGGCTTTCTATACCACGCACGTTGATCTTGTAGTCATCCTCGGTGGTTTCGCGAAAATCGCTTACATCGTAACCGAAGATGGCCGGGAACAACTCGCGCGAAATGGTATTGGTTGATACACCCTCGCGGTTAGCGCGCTCACGGTCGATATCGAACACGATCTCGGGCTTATTACTTTGCAAATCCGAGCGCAGATCTTCAATACCGGCAATATTTTGCTTGTTGATATATGAACGCAAACGATCGGTAGTACGCACCAGCGTATCCAGGTTATCGGCAGCCAGTTCAATACTGATGGCCTTTTGTGTAGGCGGGCCACCCTGTTCTTTATTTACAGTGATCTTGGCGCCCGGGATGCCCTGTACCGAATTACGGATCTTATCCAGGTACTTTTTAGTATCCTCGCCGTGGCGTTCGCCAAATTCAACAAAAGCTACGGTTACCTTGCCGCGGTTAGCGTAGTTACCCTGGTCCTCGTCCTGCGGGTCGGTTACACCTACGGTTACGTTTGATATGATGGATGATACAATCGGATTATCGCGGCCAACCACTTTTGTTACCTTTTCTTCCACCTGCTTGGTTACCTCGTTGGTATGGGCTTGGTCGGTACCTACCGGTAACTCTACGTATACATACACAAAATTGGGGTCGCCATTAGGGAAAAACTCCACCTGCGGCTGACGAATAGCCATAATAACAAACGACAGAAAGAACAGCACGAAAGTACCGGCCAGCACCCACCACGGGCTATGCAGCGCCCGGCGTAGTAAACCGGCATAAAAATCCTGAAACTTAGGCCATATCTTATGCTGGAAGCTGTGGATGATATGCTCAAGTACAAAATGATCAAGCAAATAAAGGAATGCGATGAATACTACAAAGTTACCTACACCCACATTCATTAAGTAACCTAACACGGCTACTATAGCAAAACCAATCAGCGTGCGTTTAACCTTACGGTCAAAACGTGGTTTTTCCTCCTCAGCACTTTCCTTATGTCCCATAAAATCAACCGCGAATACCGGGTTAAAGATATAAGCCACCAGCAACGATGCCAGTAAGGTGATGATCAGCGTTATAGGCAGGAAGAACATGAACTTACCGATGATACTGTTCCAGAATGCCAGCGGCACGAATGGCGCCAGGGTGGTCAGCGTACCCGAAAGCACGGGCAGGAATACCTCGCCTGCTGCTATCTTGGCCGCCTTTTTAATCGGTACAGCGCCATTGGCAAAAATACGGTGCGTATTCTCTATCACCACAATAGCATCGTCTACCACAATACCCAGGGCCAGCAGGAACGCAAACAGCACGATCATGTTTAGCGTGAAGCCGATGGCCGGCATCACCAGGAAGGCCACAAAGCATGATAACGGCACCGAAAGCGCTACGAAGATGGCGTTGGTAGTACCCATAAAAAACATCAGGATAACGGTTACCAAAATGAAACCGATAATGATGGTATTGATCAGATCGTGCAGCGTAGTACGGGTTTTCTCCGACTGGTCGCCGGTTACTTTGATCTCTAAACCTTTAGGGAACGATGTTTTTTCTTTTTGAGCGATCAGGGCCTGGATCTTGTCCGATGCCTCGATCAGGTTCTCGCCGCTACGCTTGGTAACGTTAAGCGTAATTACGTTTTTGCCGTACAAGCGGGCATAGCTTTCCTGTTCTTTAAAGCCGTCTTTTACCTCGGCAATATCGCGCAGGTAAATAGCCTGGCCCTTAGGGTTACGGATCACCATATTGTTCACCTCGTCGGCGCTTTTGAACGCCATACGCAGGTTGATGGAACGGCGAACGCCATCCATACGCACGGTACCGGCAGATGAGGTTACGTTTTCGTTACCCACCGCCTGGATAATATCGCCGAAGCCTAACTGCGCGGCGGCCATCTTGTTCATATCAACGTTGATCTGTATTTGCGGGGTTAGCGCGCCTACTTCATCAACCTTAGATATTTCGCGCATGCCTTCAATATCGTCCTTCAGTTCATCGGCATATTCCTTTAGCTTCTTCAGATCGTAATTACCCGAGATATTTACGTAAAGAATAGGCAGATCTGAAAAGTTGATATCATTTACCTGCGGGTCCTTAAAGTTAGGGTCGTTTTGCGGCAGGTCGGGTTTGGCTTTATCAACCGCGTCCTTTACCCGCTGCTTGGCGTCCTCAATCTTTACCGTTGGGTTAAACTCGGCCACAATGGCGCAATAATCCTGGTACGAGTTAGAAGTTACCTTTTTCAGTCCCTTCAGCGATTTCAACTGCTTTTCTATCTGCCGGGTCACCAATGTTTCCATATTGGCCGGCGATGTGCCCGGGTAAGGCGCCGATACGTAAATTTTAGGTATCGTGATATCCGGGAAATTCTCTTTTGGCAAATTATTGTAGCTGATGATACCCAATAATGTTATCAGGAAGATCACCACATAAATGGCCGTTTTATTGTCTATAGCCCAACTTGAGGGCCCAAATTCTTTTTCAAGATCCTTCATTGCAGATCAATTTTTAGGTTGTGTAATACTTATTGAGCTACTTTAACTTTGTTACCGTCTTCCAGGTCGGCGGCGCCGGCGGTAATTACCTGCTGGCCCGCTGTAAGGCCCGAAACGATCTCGGTTTTACCCTCGTAAGTAGCACCGGCTTTAACCACTACTTTTTTAGCAACACCGTTATCGGCCACATAAACGTAGTCGCCGCTTTCGGCCTTTTGGATGGCATTAACCGGAACAACAAAGGCGTTTGGCTTTTGGTAATCAACCACTTTAAGCACCGATGTCATGTTAGGGCGCAGGCCTTTGCTCGATGGCAGTTTCACCTCGATAGCGAAGCTGCGTGAGGTTGGGTCGATCACTTTAGCAGCGAAGCTTACTTTAGCGTTGATAGAATCGCGCAGGTCGGGGATGATGATCTTCACCATATCACCGGTTGAAACACGGGCACCATAAGACTCCGGAACATCGGCCTTAACCTTCAAATTATCGGCATCAACTACACGGATACCGGTTTGGCCCGGGGCAGCAGCCTGGCCCAGCTTCAAATCCATCTGATCGACCGTACCACTGATAGGCGATTTGATGGTGTACATAGCCGATTGCTCGCGCAGGGCAGCAACTTGTTTTTGGCCAGCCTCGTAATTAGTTTTAGCTTGCAGAAACTGCACCTCGGTACCGATCTTCTGGTCCCACAGGTTTTTCTGGCGTTGGTAAACTGTGTTAGTCAGGCTTAACTGTGCTTCGGCCTGGGCAATTTGCTGCTTCAGCACGCTGTTATCTAACTGAACCATTACCTGGCCCTTGCTTACATGCTGGCCCACCTTTACATAAATATTGGTAATGGTACCCTGCATTTGCGGATACGCGGTTACGTTATCCTGGGCATCAACTTTACCTTGTATCTCAATATAGTTAGTGAATTTTGTCGGCTTTATTTCCAACACGCTTACATCGGTAACGCGCGATGAATCGGCGGCGGGATGAGCAGCCTGGATCTTAGCTATTTTGGCAGCTATATCGGCCTGTTGCTTTTGCAGATCGGCCAGTTCCGCTTTATAATCGCCGGCTTGTTTCTTTTGGCCGCAGGCAGCTAATAACATGGCTGCAGATATGTATAATATTTTTTTCATTGCTGTGTGTTTGTTTATGTTAGGGTTGGTTGTGTTATTATTTAATGCGTCCATAAGCCTGGTCAAGGTTCACTTTGTTGATCAGGGCATCGTAAAGCGCCTGTATATAATCGTTGTTTGATGTTTCCAAAGCGGTTTGGGCCTGTGTAACTTCAATGCTGGATCCTACGCCCTGCTGGTATTTAATGCGCGATACACGCAGCACATCGTTTGCCAGGGTTTGGTTACGCTTTTGGTTATCCAGCGATTTAAGACTGTTCACAAAAGTTACCCTTGCAGCAGTAGCTTGCAGTTCAAGTCCGTTTTTAGCATTGTTCAGCATGTTGTTTGATTTTTGCACTTCAATTTCGGCCTGTTTTACCTTGCTCGAACGCTGGAAGCCACTAAAAATAGGCACATTGATATTTAATCCCACGTAGCTGTTTGGATATGTGTGGTTATACAGGTAGCGGGTATGGTTTTCCTGGAATACAGTAGCCAAACCAGCCGCAGCTGAAACTGTAGGCAAAAGATCGGCCTTTTTAGCCTTTACGTCCAGTTCGTTCAAACGCTTGTTGGTTTCCAATAAGTTATACTCTATCCTATTACGATAAAAAGTGGTATCAACCGCGGTTTCGGCAACTGATTGCGTTAGGTTAACATCTCCCAATTTATCGGTCAGGTTCAACTCTTCGGCTATTGGCATACCCATCTGGAACTTCAGCATGGCATAACCCAGGGCTAACGAACGCGATACATTCTCGCGGTTGGTTACCAGGTTATTGTACTGCACGGTGATACGGTCAACGTCGATCTTCTCAACAAACCCCTGCTTGTTCGATTGTGAGGTCTCGTTTACTTGTTGCTTCAACTGGTTAATGTTGGCATCCAGTAAACGGATCTGCTCGTTGTTTACCAGCACCTGGTAGTAAGCCTTGGTTACCGCCACATTGGTTTGGATCTTAGAACGGGTAAGGCTGCGCTCAGACAGTTCCTTAAAGGTTTTTACCGCCTGTAAGCCCACCAAAAACGTACCGCTGAACAGCAACTGCGTAGCTTGCAGCGAAAAAGTATTGTTGTACTTTACCGCGCCGAAGGGGAACTGCACCAATGGCGCGTTTGGGTCGATAGGCGGGTTAAAGAAGTTAGGACCTACAGAAGCCGGAGGTTTCAGAAAATCCTGAAAGCTTACTGTACCGTTTACCTGCGGTAAACCTTGCCCCTTGGTTTCCTTTACCTTATAATCGGCGCTGGTGATATCCAGTTTGGCATTCTTTACCGAATCCTGATGCTCGTAAGCGTAGTTGATACAGTCTTGCAGACTGAAATTATGTGGCCCGTTACTGGGCGGGGCCTGCTGAGCCGTGCCCTTCAGCACCGCCACTGCCCACATAAAGGTTATGATAGCTATTTTTCTCATGTATATATATTGAATTGTGATGTATGTAATTTTATTTGCTGTAAAACTGCGATGCGGTTGCGTCAACCTTATGTCAGCAGCTAATCCTGTTTTTTTAAATTTTTATACTTTTCTAAAAGTTTGTATCCCTCCAGTGTACAAATCCCGTAATTAAAGTGTTCTAAAAACTGCTGCTGCAACTTCCATGGGCTAAACTCCGACAAGGGAAATATGGAGGTGTTAAAGCCCATTTCAACCTGGTTAACCCGCATCCGCGCTATGGCCCGCTCATCAATTTCGGGGCGGATGTAACCTTGCTCCTTACCTTCGCGCAACAATTGTTCCAGGGTGCTGATAATCACGCCGTTCTTGAACTTCTGAAACTCGTCCCACGCGCCCGGGTGGTACTTTTGCATATCGTACATCAGGATGGGGTTAGCACGTGAGAAGATCTCTTCCGAACACTGCATCATGTCGATCAGTTGTTCGATCACGTTTGATGCCGCGGCCATCGATGTCTTCATCTGCTGCTCATCCTCTTCCATTTTTTGCTTCACCAGGGCTATCACCAACTCATTTTTATCGGTGAAGAACTGGTAGATGGTTTTTTTAGATACGGCCAGGTGTTTGGCTATATCGTCCATGGTAACGCTCTTGATACCTGCGCGGTAAAAAAGCTCTAAACTACCTGCTAAAATTCTTTCTTTTTGACTCATTGACTTTCCGGGTCAAAACTATGGAAACATTTTTTGATTTCAAAGTTTCCATGTACAAGTTTTTCAAATATTTTTTCGCAATTATTGATAGATCAGGTTTTGGGGCTGTTGGATCTTAAAAAAACCTGCTCTGTCGTTTAGGCTAAAGCCATTCCTTGGCTTTGCTATACCCGTCCCATAAATGGGACGGCAATGAATTTTAACTTGTTATTCATTGCCGTTGGCTTTAGCCAACGGATAAATTTGCACAGTGCGATGGCTTTAGCCACAAATTATATACTCCCGTTTTAAAAGTAATATCTCAGGGCTTTGGACATTCAGCTTAGTACTTTCGGCTTGAAAAACTATCTTTGCCAAAAATTCTTTCTATGACACTTACACCGCTTATGGCCATTTCTCCGGTTGATGGCCGCTACCATAATGCCACTGCCGAACTTTCGGGTTATTTTTCTGAGTACGCGCTGATTAAATACCGGGTGTTTGTGGAGATAGAATATTTTATAGCGTTGTATACCCACCCGCTGCCGCAGTTACAGGGTTTTGATAAAACTTTGCAGCAAAAGTTACAGGACATCTACAAAAACTTCACTGCTGAAGATGCCGAGAGCATCAAACTGATAGAAAAGACCACCAACCACGATGTAAAAGCGGTTGAGTACTTCATCAAGAAGAAATTTGACGAACTGGGCCTGGAGCAATACAAAGAGTTTATCCATTTTGGCCTAACATCGCAGGATATCAACAATACCGCCATCCCCTACAGCTTTAAAATGGCTTTAGAAGATATCTACTACCCGGCCATTACCAACCTGATCAGCGCGCTGAAACAACGTGCTGAAGAATGGAAGAACGTACCGATGCTGGCCCATACCCACGGCCAGCCCGCATCGCCTACCCGTTTGGGTAAAGAGGTGCAGGTATTTATCGAACGTTTGGAGAAGCAATTAGCGCAATTAAAGCAAGTACCGCTTTCGGCCAAATTTGGTGGGGCTACCGGTAATTTCAACGCGCACCATATCGCTTACCCGCAGATCGATTGGCAGGCATTTGGCAACCAGTTCGTGAACGAGCAGTTGGGCTTAAGCCGATCGCAATACACCACCCAGATAGAGCATTACGATAACTTTGCTGCCCAGTGCGACGCGCTGAAACGTATTAACAATATATTGATCGATCTTGACCGCGATGTATGGACTTACATCAGCATGAACTACTTTAAGCAGCAGATAAAAGCGGGCGAAGTAGGCTCGTCGGCCATGCCGCATAAGGTAAACCCGATCGATTTTGAGAACTCGGAAGGCAATCTGGGCATGGCCAACGCCATGTTCGAGCACCTGGCCGCCAAGCTGCCTATATCACGCCTGCAACGCGATTTGACCGACAGCACTGTGCTGCGCAATATAGGTGTGCCGGTAGCACATACGCTGATCGCGATAAAATCTACGATGCGCGGTTTAAATAAACTACTGCTGAACGAGGCTGCCATCAACGCCCACCTGGAAGCCAACTGGGCCGTAGTTGCCGAAGCGATACAAACCATCCTGCGCCGCGAAGGTTACCCTAACCCCTACGAAGCCCTGAAAGAGTTGACCCGCATTAATACAGGTGTAAATGCCGATACAATAGCCGGCTTTGTGGACACACTGAATGTTAGCGATGCGGTTAAGGCGGAGTTGAAGGCGATTACGCCGGGGAATTACACGGGGGTGTAAGCGCTGGTCTTTTTACTAACCTGTCATTTCGAGCGATAGCGAGAAATCTTATACGACTTTGCTTATCACTCGTATAAGATTTCTCTTTCGCCCCCAAGCCATAATCCAACGCTGCTCTATCGACATTGGGTGTATCAAAGCCTATTTCTTCGCCAATATATACGCCCCCGAAAAATCGGTATCATTAAACACATCGCCCATGCCCCCGGTACCTGATATCGATATAGAACTAAACATTACCGCGGCTTTTGCTTCGCCCGCGCTTCCCGGGGCAACCGGCGATCCATTCATTACGATGCTTACCTTCCCCATTTTCATGGCATTCAGTTTTACATTGTATTTAAACGCGCCGTCCTTCATTAAATGGCTGATGTATTTAAGCGGAATAGCGATCTCGCAGGTTAACGCCTTTTTGCTGTCGTACTGAACGGCTTGCTTAATACCATATTCGTTATAAACAGAAATTAAGGTATCGGTAATATCATTTACTCCCTTCACACCTATTTCCTTTAAAGCATTACTTACCTGCGTATTTATTGGCCCCAGCAGCGAATCCATTTTTGCATCAGCAGCGTTCATCTTCTTACCCACATCGGTTAAACCATTACGCTCAAATATCAGGAAATCAAACACTACCGGTTTAACCGATTTGTCATTGCTTTTAAAAGTAAGGGTGATGCCGCCGTTTTGCATTTTACTGATCGGGCTGCCAGTACCAGGGCGGCCTTGTATAGTAAGGTAAAGTTTATCGCCATCGTTGGCCATGGTATAATATAGCCCGGTGGCGTTATTCTGTGCTTCAAATTTGTTCTCCCACTCGTTGGTCTTCCCATCGGTTTTTACATTGATTGGGGCATAAACGCTGGTCTTTTGCACGCTTGGTAACTTTTGGGCATTGGCTGTTATGGCTGTTACTACTAATAAGGCCTCTAAGATCAGCCTGCATTTTTGGGGTGTCGAATTATTCATGGTGATATTGTTTTAGTCTACGATATTTTCGTAAATCTACGAATATTTCGTAATTAACTAAATTTATAGTAAGAATATTACAAACGTATAGACTCACCCCGACAGCGCTTCGCTGGTCGACCCTCTCTTCGCTGCGCGGAAAGAGGGCAGGAGTAGTACCGGATAAGCTGTCCCCTCTTTCCGCCAAAGGCGAAGAGAGGGTGGTCGAGCGTAGCAACGACCGGATGAGTAAAATCGGCGATAGGTTCTCTACGCTACCCTGACTTACGTTATCGCCCGCACAGTCATGCACAGGTCAAAACTAAATCAGTATATAAAAGCAATCAAAAACCTCGTTACATTTGTTCATTATTAAATAGCACATCCCATGAATATCAACGTATATACCGAAAGCACCCCGAACCCGGCAACTATGAAGTTTATAGTAAACAAGTTGCTGATAAACGGCAGTGTTGACTATGCTACAAAGGAAAGCGCCGAAAAATCGCCTTTTGCTAAGGAGCTGTACAAATTCTCGTTTGTTAACGGGGTGTTCTTCGCCAGCAACTTTGTAACCGTTACCAAAACCGAGGGTACCGAGTGGGCCGATATCGAAGCCATTATTAAAGAGTTTGTTAAAGGCGCGGTTGAGGCCGAACTGAAGGTGCAAGCTGAAGAGAGCACAGAAGAAGTAACCTTTGAAGGTACCGAGTCGGAAATTAAAATTCAGCAAATCCTCCATGATTACGTGCGCCCGGCTGTAGAACAGGATGGCGGCGCTATCAGCTATAAATCATTTAACGAAGGTGTGGTTACTGTAGAACTGCGTGGCTCATGCAGTGGTTGCCCATCATCAACCATCACCCTTAAAGCCGGTATCGAGAACCTGTTGAAACGCATGGTGCCAGAGGTTACCGAAGTGGTGAGCGAAGCGATGTAATTTGAACAAACACGAATTTCACCAATTAGGGAAATTTAGAACAAATTATAATGGAGCGGATCTGGGATACCAGGTTCGCTTTTTTTATGCACCAATTTCACAAATTAAGGAGATTTAGAACAAATTATAAGGCTTCTAAAAAATTGCGCAATCCTTCTAAATCCGAACAATTCGCGGCACTTCATTTCTTAAACTTTTCCGTTCCACTCTCCCATTTTACGACGTTTTTCCCGCTTTTTATTATGCAAGCATAAAATACATACCGAATACCAATTTCAACTTTGGTATAAGCACATAAGTTTTATGTATTGATTTTTTCAAAATAAATAAAATATAATTTTATTAAAATATAGAAAACGATATTTTATTCTAATTTAAAAAATTCACCATACCCTATTGTCGCTAAAAAGTCATCTCGCTACCTTACAGATATACAAATTATAATAAACCTGTTACCCGATCCTGCACAACAATTAAGCGTAAAACGGCACAATCGTAAGCTTAATTTTTCAGGGGCCGGCAACAGGTCAACAGAACCGAAAAACGAGCGATACACCGCATGGCTACTGAACTGAATAAATACAGCAAGACACTAACGCAAGACCCAACCCAGCCGGCCGCGCAGGCCATGTTATACGGCATTGGCTTAACCGATGACGACATGAAAAAAGCGCAGGTGGGCATTGCCAGTATGGGCTACGATGGTAATACCTGTAACATGCACCTTAACGATTTGGCCGCCATTGTGAAAAAAGGCGTTTGGGCCGAAGACCTGGTAGGCCTGATCTTCCATACCATAGGTGTGAGCGATGGCATGAGCAACGGTACCGAAGGTATGCGCTACTCGCTGGTTAGCCGCGATGTAATTGCCGATTCGATAGAGGCGGTTGTGGGTGCACAATATTACGACGGCATCATCGCCCTACCCGGTTGCGATAAAAATATGCCCGGCTCGCTGATAGCCATGGGCCGATTGAACCGTCCATCTATTATGGTATATGGCGGTACCATTAAACCCGGCCATTGGAAAGGCGAAGACCTGAACATCGTTTCGGCTTTTGAGGCCCTGGGTAAAAAGATAGCCGGTACCATCAGTCCGGAGGATTTTATGGGCGTGGTGAAGAACGCCTGCCCAAGCGCGGGTGCCTGCGGAGGTATTTACACGGCCAATACCATGGCTGCCGCTATCGAAGCTTTGGGTATGAGTTTGCCGTACTCGTCATCTAACCCGGCATTAAGCCAGGAAAAACAGGACGAATGTTTAGCGGCAGGCAAAGCCATTAAGATATTATTAGAGAAAGACATCAAGCCGTCGGATATCATGACCCGCGCGGCTTTCGAGAACGCTATTGTTACTATTATGGTAATGGGCGGATCTACCAATGCCGTACTGCACCTGATAGCCATGGCCCGCAGCATAGGCGTACCATTAACGCAGGACGATTTCCAGACCGTAAGTAACCGTATCCCGGTACTGGCCGATATGAAGCCAAGCGGCAAATACATGATGGAAGACCTGCACAAGGTTGGCGGTGTACCAGCCGTAATGAAATACCTGCTTAAACTGGGCTGGTTAGATGGCAGCTGCTTAACCGTTACCGGTAAAACACTGGCCGAGAACCTGGCCGATATCCCAGCGATCGATTTTGATACCCAGAAAGTAATATTCCCGGCAGAGCAGCCGATAAAAGCCACCGGCCACCTGCAAATCCTTTACGGAAACCTGGCCACCGGCGGCAGCGTAGCCAAAATAAGCGGTAAAGAGGGCGAGCGTTTTGAAGGCCCTGCCCGCGTATTCGACGGTGAATTTGAACTGATAGATGGTATTATGAGCGGCCGAGTCAAAGCCGGTGATGTGGTAGTGATCCGCAATGTGGGTCCCGTAGGCGCACCGGGTATGCCCGAAATGCTGAAACCAACATCGGCCATATTTGGCGCTGGTTTAGGCAGTTCGGTAGCACTGATCACCGATGGTCGCTTTAGCGGTGGCACCCACGGTTTTGTGGTAGGCCATATCACCCCCGAAGCATATCGCGGTGGTAACATAGGCCTGGTAAAAGATGAGGACCGTATAGAGATAGATGCGACAAAAAACATCATTAACCTTAAAATTAGCGACGAGGAAATGGCCGCCCGCAGGGCAGCTTATCAGCAACCGGCGCTAAGGGTTACCAAAGGCTTGCTGTACCGCTATGCTAAAACTGTCGCTTCGGCCGCGGATGGCTGTGTGACGGATGAGATGGAGTAGTAAATGTGCAGATGCGTGAATATGCAGATGTGCAAATGAAGAAATGATAATAACAGCACCGGGGGACCGGTGAAATAAAATATAACAAAATGGAAACACAAACGATCGCACCCGAGATAAGTGAAATAGCAGAACCGTCTGCGACAGTACCAACTGTAGAAGTTTCAGGATCGGTAGCTTTACTGGAAGCGCTGATAGTTGAAGGTGTGGATACCATTTTTGGCTACCCCGGCGGTGCCATAATGCCTATATACGATGCCTTGTTCGATTACAAGGAAAAACTGAACCACATACTTGTACGCCACGAACAGGGCGGCATCCACGCCGGCCAGGGCTACGCCCGCACATCGGGCAAAGTGGGTGTGGTATTTGCTACCAGCGGTCCCGGCGCTACCAATTTGGTTACCGGTTTGGCCGATGCGCAGATAGATAGCACCCCATTGGTTTGTATCACCGGCCAGGTGTTTGCCCACCTGTTGGGTACCGATGCCTTCCAAGAGACAGACGTAATTAACATCACTACCCCGGTAACCAAATGGAACTACCAGGTAACCGACGCTAACGAGATACCCGAAGTTATTGCCAAGGCATTTTACATTGCCCGCAGCGGTCGCCCGGGACCAGTACTGATCGATATTACCAAAAACGCGCAGATACAGAAATTTGAGTTTAAAGGCTATACCCCCTGCAACCATATCCGCAGCTACAGGCCAAAACCAATTGTAAGGCCCGAGTATATTCAACAGGCAGCCGAACTGATCAACAGCGCTAAAAAACCTTTCATCCTGTTTGGTCAGGGTGTGATACTGGGCAATGCCGAGCAGGAGTTTAAAGCTTTTGTTGAGAAAAGCGGTATCCCAGCGGCATGGACCGTTTTGGGTGCAGGCGCTATCCCAAGCGACCATCCGCTGAACGTTGGTATGCTGGGTATGCACGGTAACTACGGCCCTAACGTTTTAACTAACGATTGCGATGTGCTGATTGCCATCGGGATGCGTTTTGACGACCGTGTTACCGGTCGCCTTGATAAATACGCCAAGCAGGCTAAGGTGGTGCATTTAGACATCGACCCGGCCGAGATAGATAAGAACGTAAAATCGACCGTACCCGTTTGGGGCGATTGCAAAGAGACCCTGCCCCTGTTGACCGCGCTTATCCAAAGCAACGATCACTCGGCATGGGTGCAAAAATTTGCCGAATATACCCGCCAGGAAGTGGAAGCCGTAATTGAAAAAGAACTGAATCCAGGCACCGGCGAAATGACCATGGGCGAGGTGATCAAACAACTGAACGAGCTTACCAAAGGCGAAGCGGTAATTGTTACCGACGTGGGCCAGCACCAAATGGTGGCCTGCCGTTACGCGCAGCTAAACAAAACCCGCAGCAACGTTACCAGTGGTGGCTTAGGTACCATGGGCTTTGCCCTTCCTGCCGCCATAGGTGCAAAATTTGGTGCGCAGGAGCGTACCGTGGTTGCCGTAATTGGCGATGGCGGTTTCCAGATGACCCTGCAGGAAATGGGTACCATTATGCAATCGGGCATTGATGTGAAGATATTGATCCTGAATAACCGTTTCCTGGGTATGGTACGTCAGTGGCAGGAGTTGTTTAACGAACGCCGTTACTCGTTCGTGGATATCCAAAGCCCCGATTTTGTGATGGTGGCCAAAGGTTACGGTATCGATGGTAAATGCATCTCGGAACGTGCCGACCTGCAAGGCGCACTGAAAGAGATGCTGGACCACAAAGGATCATATCTGCTGGAAGTAATGGTGACCAAAGAGAATAATGTATTCCCGATGGTGCCGCAAGGTTGCAGTGTAAGCGAGATAAGGTTGAAGTAAACACCCCTCCAAACCTCCCCAAAGGGGAGGCTTAAAAAATATAATCATGAGCGATCAAAATAACAAAAACACAAATGACTCCCTCTCCTCTGGAGAGGGCCGGAGTGAGGTGAAACAGGAATTTAACATTACGGTATATACAGAGAACCAGATCGGTTTGCTAAACCGTATTGCCATTATATTTACCCGCCGCAAGATCAATATCGACAGCCTGAATACTTCTCCGTCGGAGATAGATAAAATTCACCGTTTCAATATCGTGATCACCGAGCACGAGGACGTGGTGCGCAAACTTTGCCGCCAGATAGAAAAACAGGTAGAGGTGCTGAAAGTATACTATCATACCAATGCCGATGTAATTTGGCAGGAACTGGCCCTTTACAAAGTATCTACCGATGTAATTGCCGAGCAGGTAAGCGTTGAGCGTTTACTGCGCGAGAACGGCGCCCGCGCGGTAGTGATCCGTAAAGATTATACCGTATTTGAAACCACCGGCCACCGGGAAGAAACCGATGCGCTGATCAAAATCCTTCAACCTTATGGACTGATCGAATTTGTTCGCAGTGCCCGCGTTGCCATCATCAAAGATAGTGAAGGCTTCAACGCCAAACTGCGCGAGTTTGAAAGGTTAGAACCGGGTGAAGATGTGATAGAAAATGAGTATTTGAACCAGGGGCAAAAGGTGTTTTCGATGTAACACAACAATTTGTCATTGCGAGCGATAGCGCGGCAATCTCAGAGGACATGCAACGAGGATCTGCCTATGAGATTGCCACGTCGCTACGCTCCTCGCAATGACAATAAGTATAACAAGTAATTAAAGAACAACAACATAAAACAACACAATCGGTGATCTCACAGATCAATCGGTGAGATCACAAAAAACAAAAGATCATGGCAAAATTAAATTTCGGCGGTACTGAAGAAAATGTAGTGACCCGCGAAGAGTTCCCGCTATCAAAAGCACAGGACGTACTGAAAAATGAAACTGTAGCGGTTATCGGTTACGGTGTTCAAGGTCCGGGCCAGGCGCTTAACCAAAAAGATAACGGTATTAACGTTATTGTTGGTCAGCGTAAAAACTCAAAAACCTGGGATAAAGCTATTGCTGATGGCTTCGTTCCCGGCGAGACCCTTTTTGAGATAGAAGAAGCTTTAGAGCGCGGTACCATTATCTGCTACCTGCTGAGCGATGCCGCCCAGATCGCCTTATGGCCAACTGTTAAAAAACACTTAACCCCGGGCAAAGCCCTTTATTTCTCGCATGGCTTCGGTATCACTTTTAACGAGCAGACCGGCATCGTTCCGCCTGCCGATGTTGACGTGTTCCTGGTTGCACCTAAAGGTTCTGGCACTTCACTACGTCGTATGTTCCTGCAGGGCCGTGGGTTGAACTCAAGCTACGCTATCTTCCAGGATGCTACCGGTAATGCTTTCGAGCGTGTTATCGCTTTAGGTATCGCCGTAGGCAGCGGTTACCTTTTCGAAACCAACTTCAAAAAAGAAGTATACAGCGACTTGACCGGCGAGCGTGGTACATTGATGGGTTGTATCCAGGGTATCTTCGCTGCACAGTACGAAGTATTGCGCGCCAATGGCCACACCCCGTCTGAAGCATTCAACGAAACTGTTGAGGAACTGACCCAATCGTTAATGCCATTGGTTGCCGAGAACGGTATGGATTGGATGTATGCCAACTGCTCTACCACCGCTCAGCGTGGTGCTTTAGATTGGTGGAAAAAATTCCGTGACGCTACCAAACCGGTATTTGAAGACCTGTACAAAAGCGTTGCTACCGGTTTTGAATCGCAAAGATCAATTGACTCTAACAGCCAGCCAGATTACCGCGAGAAACTGGATGCCGAACTTAAAGAATTACGCGACAGCGAATTATGGCAAGCCGGTAAAACTGTACGCAGCTTACGCCCTGAGAACCAGGCTGTAGAAGCGTAAGCCCCCTAACCCCCTGAAGGGGGAACAAAGGGGACAGGCCAAAAGCCTCACCTAAATCCTCTCCAAAGGAGAGGACTTTAAAAATAAAACGTCTCACTAAGCCCCTCTCCCCTGGAGAGGGGTTGGGGTGAGGCCCTAAACAACCAAATAACAATGGGACAAACATTATTTGATAAGATCTGGGATGCGCATGTCGTCAGCAGCGCGGAGGGCTTCCCGGACATATTGTATATCGACACACACTTCATCCACGAGGTTACCAGTCCACAGGCATTTGATGGGCTGCGTACACGTGGATTACCTGTTTTCAGGCCAAAACAAACCGTAGCAACGGCCGATCATAACGTGCCTACCTGGGACCAGCACCTGCCCATTAAGGAGGCGCTTTCGCGTTACCAGGTAGATATGCTGACCAAAAATTGCGCGGAATTTGGCATTGAACTTTACGGCCTGGGCCACCCTTTCCAGGGCATTGTACACGTAATTGGCCCCGAACTGGGCATTACCCGCCCGGGTGGCACTTATGTGTGCGGCGATAGCCATACTTCTACCCACGGTGCTTTCGGCGCTATCGCGTTCGGTATCGGCACATCGCAGGTAGAGCAGGTATTGGCTACCCAGTGTTTACTGCAATCGCGCCCTAAGCGCATGAAGATAGAGGTGAACGGTAAACTGCAAAAAGGTGTAGGCGCCAAGGATATCATCCTGTATATCATCTCTAAGATATCGGCCGCGGGCGGTACCGGCTATGCCGTTGAATACGCCGGCGATACCATCCGCTCGCTGAGCATGGAAGGCCGTATGACCATCTGCAACATGAGCATCGAAATGGGTGCCCGTTGCGGTTTGATAGCACCGGACGAAACCACCATTAACTACGTAAAAGGCCGCGAATTTGCCCCTAAAGGCGAAGATTGGGACAAAGCCGTAGCTTACTGGCAAACATTATATAGCGACGAGGACGCGCAGTTTGACAGCGTACTAAGTTTTGATGCGGCCGATATAGAGCCGATGATCACCTATGGTACCAACCCCGGTATGGGTATTGGCGTTACGCAGAACGTACCGGCTACTGCCGATATCGAGAAAGCCGAACAGCCATCGTACACCAAAGCCCTTAACTACATGGGCATTCACGATGCCGAACCGCTTTTAGGCAAACCTGTTGATTATGTTTTTATAGGCAGTTGCACCAACTCGCGCATTGAAGACCTGCGCCAGGTAGCCGAATTTGTAAAAGGCAAACACAAGGCCGATAACGTGACCGTTTGGGTTGTCCCCGGATCGAAACAAGTTCAGGAACAAGCTATCCGCGAAGGTTTGGATAAGGTGTTTGAAGCCGCCGGTTTCCCACTGCGGGAGCCAGGCTGTAGCGCCTGCTTAGGTATGAACGAGGATAAGATACCAGCAGGTAAATATTGCGTATCTACATCTAACCGCAACTTCGAGGGGCGCCAGGGGCCGAATTCAAGGACTTTCCTTGCGAGTCCGCTTACTGCGGCTGCATCGGCAATTACTGGTGTAGTAACTGATATCCGCGAATTTCTGTCTGAATCAGAATTTGCAGAATTATAGAATTTACAAAATATTATATGCAAGATGCAACGAGATGAACTTACATATAAAATAATCGGCTGCGCTATGAAAGTGCACAACACGTTAGGTAACGGCTTTCAGGAAGTTATTTATCAAAGGTGTTTAGCAATTGAACTGGCGGAGGCAGGCGTAAGTTTTGTTCGAGAACAAGAGCATACAATATTTTATAACGGAATAGAAGTTGGCACAAGAAGAGCAGATTTTGTTGTTGAAGGCAGATTATCGGTAGAATTAAAAGCGATTATTAATTTGGAAGATGTCCATTTAGCACAAGCAAAGAACTACACGATTGCATATGATTTTCCGATTGGACTGTTAATAAACTTCGGAAGTCAAAGCCTACAATACAAACTGATATTTAATCCGAAATACAATATAAAGATTAACAATAATTAGAATTAAAGGATCCTGAAAATCCTAAAATTCTGAAAATTCTGATTCAGATGACAAAAATTTTCAAACACATACAAAGCACCGTAGTGCCGGTCAATATCGAGAACATCGATACTGACCAGATCATTCCTGCGCGCTTTTTGAAAGCCACTACCCGCGAGGGCTTTGGCAACAACCTGTTCCGCGATTGGCGCTTTGACGAGAACGATCAGCCTAAAACCGATTTCGTGCTGAACAACCCGCTTTATTCGGGCAAGATTTTACTGGGCGCTAAGAACTTTGGTTGCGGCAGCAGCCGCGAGCATGCCGCCTGGGCCATTGCCGATTACGGCTTTGATGCCGTAGTAAGCAGCTTCTTTGCCGATATTTTCAAAGGCAACGCGCTGAACAACGGCCTGCTACCGGTACAGGTAAGCGACGAGTTTTTGGCTAAACTTTTTGCCGCTGTAGAGGCCGATCATACCGCGCAGGTAGAGATAGACCTGGAGAACCAGTTCATCAGAATATCTGCCACCGGCGAACAGGAAAGTTTCGAGATCAACGCCTATAAAAAGGCCTGCCTGATCAACGGGTACGATGATATTGATTATATACTGAGCAATAAGGGCCTGATAGTAGAATACGAAGAAGCCCCCTAACCCCCTAAAGGGGGAATAGGAATACCCCCCGGCCCCCTAAAGGGGGAGTTGGGAGGTGGGAATGAAATAACTAAATATTAAAAAACAAAAATAAACTCCCCCTTTAGGGGGCTGGGGGGTTATAGATCATGCAAAAACACATATTAGTAATACCAGGCGATGGCATCGGTCCCGAGGTTACCACCTGGGGTAAGGCCGTACTGGAAAAAATAGCCGAAAAATTCGGTCACGATTTCACTTACGACGAAGCCCTGATGGGCCACGCGGGTATAGAAGCTACCGGCAGTCCCCTGCCCGATGAGACTTTGGAAAAAGCCAAAGCCAGCGATGCGATCCTGTTCGGCGCTATCGGTCACATCAAATACGATAACGACCCATCGGCTAAGGTACGCCCGGAGCAGGGCCTGCTGAAGATCCGTAAGGAACTTGGCCTGTATGCTAACCTGCGCCCTATCATGTTGTTCGACGAGTTGCTGGATGCATCGAGCCTGAAGCCTGAGGTGCTGAAAGGTACCGATATCCTGTTCTTCCGCGAGCTGACCGGCGACGTTTACTTCGGTGAGAAGAAACGTAGCGAAGACCGCAATACCGCATCCGACCTGATGATCTATCACCGTTACGAGGTAGAACGTATTGCCCGCAAGGCTTACGAGGCTGCCCGTGTACGCGGCAAACGCCTGTGTTCGGTAGATAAGGCTAACGTACTGGAAGCATCGCGCCTATGGCGTGAAGTAGTACAGGAACTGGCCACGCAATACCCTGATGTAGAGACCGAACACATGTTTATTGATAATGCCGCTATGCAATTGGTAAAGAACCCTAAAAAGTTCGATGTGGTGCTGACCGCCAACCTGTTCGGCGATATCCTTACCGACGAGGCATCGCAAATAGCTGGTTCGATGGGTATGCTGGCATCAGCATCGGTAGGCGATGGTACAGGCTTCTTCGAGCCTATCCACGGTTCGGCGCATGACATTGCCGGGCAGGACAAAGCCAATCCGCTGGCCTCTATCCTATCGGTCGCCCTGATGCTCGAGATCAGCTTCGGCCTGAAAGAAGAAGCTAAGCAAGTTACCGAAGCTATTGATAAAGTACTGAAAGCAGGTTACCGCACCGGCGATATTGCCGATGCCAATACCGATAAAGCCAAAATATTAGGCACCACCGCCATGGGGCAAAAGGTGTTGGAGTATTTGTAAGCTGAAAGCTTAAGGCACAAAGCCGAAAGCAGAATTTTAAAAACGATAAAGAAAAGCTTTAAGCCTTGTGCTTTCAACTTTAAGCTTGTGAAAAGATGAAATGGAACGCAGAACTATATGATTCAAAACATTCCTTCGTATTTCAATACGGCGAGAATGTGCTGGAATTACTTGATGTAAAACCGGGCGAGCGTGTGCTCGACCTGGGCTGCGGTACGGGTTACCTGGCCAGCCAGATCAAAGCGCAGGGTGCCGAGGTTATCGGCGCCGATGCATCGCCCGAAATGGTAGCGAAAGCAAAGGCAACTTACCCTGAGGTTGATTTTGAGGTGGCTGATGGTACATCGTATCATTTTGATGAACCTTTCGATGCCGTTTTCAGCAATGCTACCCTGCATTGGATAAAGGATGCCGACGCGCTGACCAAAAACGTTTACAAAAGCCTAAAACCCGGCGGTCGTTTTGTGGCCGAAATGGGCGGCAAGGGCAATATGGATCAGATAGTAGCTGCAACAATAACAGTGCTGAACAAATACGGCTACGGCGCTAATCAGGCTAATAATCCCTGGTATTTTCCATCAACGGCCGAATATGCCGGTAAGTTGGAAGCAGCCGGTTTCAGGGTGACATTCATGGCGCATTTTGACAGGCCTACCCTGCTGCAGGATGGCCGTGCCGGTGTGGCCAAATGGCTGCAAATGTTCGGTTCTACGTTCTTTAAGGATATCCCGGAAACGGAACTAAAACCGATACTGGAAGAAATTACCTACATACTTGAACCCGATTACAACAAGAACGGCGAATGGTATGCCGATTATAAAAGATTGCGTTTCATCGCTGTGAAAGAGAATTAAGAGCAAAGAATCAAGAGCCAAGAATTGAGAGTAAAGACTAATTAATTAGATAAAAAACAATACAAACCCACGGATGCAGGAGATAAGTGAGAGACAGTAAAGTGTCTTGACTCTTGAATCTGAACATCTTAAATCTAAAAAGAAATGTTACACGATCCCAACCGCGTTTATGTATTTGACACCACGCTTCGCGATGGCGAGCAGGTGCCGGGCTGCCAGTTGACAACCCCCGAAAAGATAGAGATAGCCCGCGAGCTGGAAGCGCTGGGTGTAGATATTATTGAAGCAGGTTTCCCGGTATCTAGCCCGGGCGATTTTATGAGCGTGGTAGAAATATCAAAAGCCGTAAAAGAACCAACGGTTTGCGCCCTAACCCGCGCCAATAAAATGGATATCGACGTAGCTGTCGAATCGTTGAAATACGCTAAACATCCGCGTATCCATACGGGTATCGGTTCGTCAGATCAGCATATCAAACACAAATTTAACAGCACCCGCGAAGAGATATTGGAGCGTGGCGTTGAGGCAGTTAAATACGCTAAAAAGTCGGTCGAGGATATTGAGTTTTATGCCGAGGATGCCGGCCGTGCCGATGTGGTTTTCCTGGCGCAAATGGTAGAGGCGGTTATCGCTGCCGGTGCTACCGTGGTTAATATCCCCGATACCAACGGCTATTGCCTGCCCGACCAGTACGGCGAAAAGATAAAATACCTGAAAGAGAACGTTAAGAATATCGACAAGGCTATCATTTCGGTACACTGCCATAATGACCTGGGCTTGGCTACCGCCAACTCTATCGCCGGTTTGCAGAACGGTGCCCGCCAGATCGAAGGTACTATTAACGGTATAGGCGAGCGCGCCGGTAATACTTCGATAGAGGAAGTGGTGATGATCTTGAAGACCCACAAAGTTTTGGGATTGCATACCCAGATCAACGCGAAGAATTTTTACGAGCTGAGCCGCATGGTAAGCCAACAAATGCGTATGCCGGTGCAGCCTAACAAGGCCATTGTGGGCAGCAATGCTTTTGCCCATAGCTCAGGCATACACCAGGATGGCTTTTTGAAGAACCGTGAGAATTACGAGATCCTGCGCCCTGAGGATGTAGGCTTCCCGAGCGCCAGCATTGTGTTGACCGCCCGCAGTGGCCGTCACGCGCTGAAATTCCACCTGGAGCGTTTGGGCTTTAAGCTGGATAAGGACGAATTGAACGAGACCTATAAGAACTTTTTAACGCTTGCCGATAGCAAGCTGGATATAGACGATGCCGATCTGCAAGGGCTGATGGTGCATCGTTTGGTGAAACAATAATAAATGGAGACGGAAACTAAAGTACAGCTGGATTTTGAATCAGCTTACCAACGCCTGAAGGATGTGGTAAACCGCACCCCGCTGCAATATAACCAACGTTTATCTGAACGCTACGGCTGCGAGATCTACCTGAAGCGCGAAGACCTGCAAATTGTGCGTTCGTACAAATTGCGTGGCGCTTATAATATGATCAGTCAGCTTGGCGCCGATAAGCTTACCAACGGCGTGGTTTGCGCCAGCGCAGGCAACCATGCGCAGGGTGTGGCTTATTCTTGCAAAAAATTGGGCATTAAGGGTGTGATATTTATGCCCGAGATCACACCCAAGCAAAAGGTGAAACAAACCGAAATGTTTGGCAACGGCAATATCCAGATCGTGCTTACGGGCGATACCTTTGACGATTGCCTGCGCGAGGCACTGGCCTATACCGAGGCCCACGGGATGACCTTCATCCCTCCTTTTGATGACTACCGCGTCATCAGTGGACAGGGAACCGTTGGTGTGGAGATCATGCAGGACCTGCCTGATGTTGAGGCCGTGATCGTACCCGTCGGTGGTGGTGGATTGGCCGCCGGTACAGGCAGCTATCTGAAACAGCAGAACCCCAACATACTTGTGCTGGGTGTAGAGCCGGAGGGCGCGCCATCAATGGTGGAGGCTATGCGCATGGGCCAGCCGGTAACTTTAGATAAGATCAACCGTTTTGTGGATGGCGCAGCCGTAAAACGTATTGGGCAATTGACCTACGAGATCGGCAGTAAACTACTGGATGATATGCAGCTGGTGCCCGAGGGCAAGGTGTGTACATCCATCCTGAAATTATATAACGAGGATGCCATTGTGGTAGAACCAGCTGGCGCCCTGTCGGTAGCCGCGCTTGATGTTTATAAAGACCGCATAAAAGGTAAAAAGGTGGTTTGCATCATCAGCGGCGGTAATAACGATATCGACCGAATGCAGGAAATAAAAGAGAAATCGCTGCTGTACGAAGGTTTGAAGCACTACTTCATCATCACCTTCCCGCAACGCCCGGGCGCGTTGAAACTGTTTGTAAACAGTGTTTTAAGCCCAACCGATGATATCACCCGTTTCGAGTTCATCAAAAAAACCGAGCGCGAAAGCGGCCCGGCCCTGGTAGGTATCGAGCTAAAATCGGCCGATGATTATAAGGGTTTGCTACAGCGCATGCATGCGCATCGTTTCGGTATTAAGGTACTGAACGAGGATCCTACCTTGTTTGAATATTTGGTATAAGGCGTCCCCTAAAGAGGGAGGAACATAAAAGCCCTGCACAGTTTTAAAACTGCACAGGGCTTTTTTAATGCTTATACGCCCATCGTCATAGCGAGCGCAACGTGGCTATGACGATTTGATAGAAACCCGCCTGTCAAATAAAATCGTAAATTAGTTGTAAGGGATCATTGCCTTCAACGACAAAACGGTAAACATTACAAAAACGGCAAAGTATACAGATATGAGAAACTTATATGGCATATTAGCGGCACTGCTTTTGGTTACAGGAATTGGCGTTGCCTCCACTGGTAAGTATGGGGCCCGCATAAAACAGGGCAACGGTGAGGGTTTCGCCCTGGTTGAATTATACACATCGGAAGGCTGCTCAAGCTGCCCGCCGGCCGATAAACTGCTGGCCAAAATAACAAAGGAATATAAAGACAAGGAGGTATATGTTTTGGCATACCATGTAGATTACTGGAACCGCCTGGGCTGGAAAGATGTATTCAGCAATCCGCTATACTCCGAAAGACAGCGCACTTATTCCAGCTATTTAAAGCTTGATGGTGTTTACACGCCCCAGGCCATTGTAAACGGGCAAACCGAATTTGTGGGTTCGGATGAAGCAAAGATGAACACCGCCATTAAACAAGCATTGGCAAAGGCTGCGCCTGCACGTTTAGAATTGAGCAATCTGAAAATAAACGGCAGTAAAGCTATTTTACAGTATCACGTTAGCGGCACGCCGGGTGGTAGCAACCTTATGCTGGCCGTAATAAAAAAGTATGCTCAAACACAAGTAAAAGCAGGTGAAAACAACGGCCGGATGCTGTCGCACATAAATATTGTGCAAAGGCTGGAAAGCATCGTTCTTAAAAACAATGCAGGTAGCGCCGAAATAGCGCTACCGAATAACTTTAACAATAAAGATTGGGATATTATAGGCTTTGTACAGGTTAAGAGCACTGGTGAAATACGGATTGCTGCATCAACTGAATCAGCGCTGAAGGAAAAGTCTTAACAGAAGCTCATCGCTTTGTATGCCTCAGGTCTGCTTAATATTGCAGCATGCTACCACAAATACAAAACAAAACAATACTGTGTACTACATCGCTGAGTTAAACTGGTGTGTCCGCTGTCTCAATCCGCATATTACTAAATATTTTAGCAAAATCCTTGTTATTCTCAAACCTTCTCTCTAATTTTCGGGCAACAATCAATCGCACCGAAAATGTCCGCTACTCCAACCTTAAATACCGAACAAGCCCAGGCGTTTAAGGCCATTAAGAAATTTTTGGAGCATCCAACTGCTAATACCTTTGTATTGAAAGGATATGCCGGTACCGGTAAAACCTTCCTGATGCAGCATTTGGGCAAATGGCTGGAAGAAGAAAAGCACGACTTCAGGATGCTGGCGGCTACGGGCAGGGCGGCATCAGTGCTAAGAGGTAAAACAGGCTTCGATACTAAGACCGTCCACAGCGAGATCTATAATTTTAGTAAAGTAGATGGACTGGAAAACGCCATAGCCAAAGATGGCGGCATTGACAAAAGCGGGCAGATGAGCATGCAATTTTTGTTGCGCGTACCCGATGAAAACAAGATCCTGTATATTGTTGATGAAGCCTCGATGATGTCGGGCGAGCATAGCGATAAGGACGATCACTTTGCCAGTTTCGGTTCAGGCGTATTGCTCGACGACCTTTTTAAGGTAGCGGATAAAAACAAGATCATTTTTGTGGGCGACCCAAGTCAGCTGCCACCTGTCGGGCAAAAGTTAAGTCCGGCGCTGGATATGGACTGGCTGGCAAAAAAAGACCGGATTGCCATATCATTCACCCTGCAAAAAATTGAACGTACCGATGCTGGTAACGATGTGTTGAAACTGGCCAGTTCTGTTAGAATGATGGGCGGTCAATATAGCGCTAACCGTTTTATTAAGCTTCCGGCAGCCGGGCTTAATAATGTTAAGCTGCACGGCTCGGTAAGGGATATGTTTAAGGTGTATTCTGAAAAGTATCGAAAAAACGGGCCCAACAAGGCATTGGCTATTGCCCGCAGCAATAAAATGGTGCAGCATATTAACAAAGCCATGCGCCGCGACCTGTTCGGCAGCCAGTATACGCCTTTACGCACCGGCGATGTGTTACTGGTAACGCAAAACAATTACAAAGTACCCCTCACCAACGGCGATTTTGTCAGCGTGGTATCCTTAGGGCAGATTAGCAGTCGTTTCGATCTGTGTTTCCAGAACATCCGGGTAAAAGCATTGGCATCGGATATTGAATATGATACCATATTGTCTCTTGACGCATTAAACAGCGAGAAGGGCGCACTGGATACCGATCAGCAGAAAACGCTGATGATTGATTTTAATACCCGTATGAATGCTAAAGATATCAAAGTCAACAGTGCGGAGTATAAACGCAAATGGAAAGAAGACGACTACCTGAACTGCATCCGCGCCAGTTATGGTTACGGCGTTACCTGCCACAAGGCCCAGGGCGGCGAGTGGACGGATGTGTTCCTTTTTCTGGATAAAAGCATGTACGGCATGGACAGCGACGAACTGTGCAAATGGTGGTATACCGCCATTACGCGCGCTAAACTGGAATTGAATTTGGTGATTGACTGGTGGATAGCCTGACGTTATTTGATGAACCTGATCACCGGCCAATACTTTACCTCTTTGTGCATCCATATCCTCGCGGCATTTATTAATACCTGCACGGCATTAGTAATAAAAATAAGAATTGGAATGAGCAGCATTACTTCAGCCGCACCTAAGCCGCCCAGGCCGTGAAATATGGGTACGTGAAAAAACGCTATATTCATCATCAGCAGCATAAACACACCCAAGCCGAGCAATGTCCATGTGATCTGGAAGTTGATGATCGTTTTCACCTGGTCGTCAATATCGGCTATCTTGCCTTTTTTTGCCAACCGTAATATCACCGGGAGCAATATACCAAGCAACGGGAACGACACGAACATGCAGGCAAGGCCGGATATATTGATAAGCGCTAAATAACCATTGTTATTACCGGTACTTAGCTTTATGCCCATCAGTTCGTCTATGCTCACTTCCAATGCCTTCGCCAGTCGGTTTAAAGTGTCGCCGCGGGCTTCGGTTTCCCCGTTTTCTATACGCTGTACGGTGCGCAGGCTTAATTGCGCAAGGTTAGACAGATGATCCTGTGAATAGCCTTTTCCTATGCGCAGGTCTTTTATTTTTTCGCCAAGTATATTTTTTTCCATAACACAAATGTAGAGGGGCTTAAGTGGATTATGCAAAGAAATGTTTACGTCATTTATATGACATTGGCGTAAAACTCAGGTAAAGAATATCATTTAAAGGCTATAACAATCTAAAAAGACGGTACGCACATTGCGCATGTTGTTGGTGTGCCACCAACAACGGCCATTAAGGCAAGGCAAATAGCCTAAAAAATGAGTCGGCTACGTAGTCTGTGGGGACACCATAGCCGTTAACTTAAGTTCTTAAAGACCTCATAGACAATTTCAAAAGCTGCCTTTTTTCCTTTTTTCGGTTCGATCAACAGACTTTTTATAATTGGAAAAAGGAACCTTTCCCACCAATCTTTTAATGGTAATTCACCGGCAACCACACTTCTGATGACTTGGCTATTAAGGCGGGCATGTTTAAAGAATTTCCAAATGGAAAGGGCGTAGGCCGGCTGGTTTTTCCGAATGACGGAATCGACAAAGCGGAATATCTTCCAGTTGATAAATATCCAGATAAATTTGGCGACCAGTTGACACTCCAGCCTTTCAGTCCTGGCAGCCCTTACCTTATGGATGGCAAGCAGCGATTTCCAGGTCTTGAACACGAGTTCGATCTGCCATCTTAAACGATATAGTTGAATGACTTCCGCGGCTTTAAGGGTGGTTATCGGCGTATTTGTAATAAATATGCTGAACCGGCAACGAGACTTATATTCATCGGAAAGAGCGACCTTCTGGCTTTTGGCTCTTTGTTGAGCTATCCGTATCCGTTCGGCCCATACCTGTTCCGGTACGGGAACAGCGATCAGGCGGCAGTTGAAGCCATCCTCCCCGGTTCCGATAGTAACCATTGTTTCGAACTGCAATTTCCCGCTGCGATTCATTTTTTGGTGGAGCGCCGCCCAATCGACAGGCTTGCCCGAACCATGCTGCAGGGGTTTCCATTGCGGATGTAAGCGATTGAGGAAAAAGGCTTGTTCACTCACCACTTTTCTGAGGTATGATGGAGTAACAAAGCCCAGGTCGCAGATATGCAACTCCCCCCTGCCAATACGGTGCAGTGTTTTTTTGGAATGACTTTGGTCATTTTCGGTAGCCCTGGTCAATTCCAGGTTTTCCCAATCCCCGTTTTTGATATCAAAAGCATATTGGATATTCATAATGGATGATACATTGCCGAAGTTTGTAAAACCGGGATAGTCATCCTTGCATTGTGCCGGCAGAGAAAACTTGCAGGAGTCGGCGATCACTACCCGTGAAAACGGCTGCCAGTCGTCCGTCCCTTTGATATTCAGCCTGGATGAGAGTTGTTCGGCCAGCACAAGCTTGAGGAAGTTCAGGCTCTTTGAATTGAACCGCTTATGTAATGCGACTTTGCTAAGAGCGGTTTGGTGCTGCCGGGCCAGGTCGTTGCAGCAGTCCTGCAAACTGAGTTGCCCATGATCAAGACCACTGAACATCAATGTATCGATAAACTCGTCGGGTTTAAGCTTGGACCTCCGTTGCAGAAATCCGCTTTGCCGCGCAAACACATCAAGTTTGTCGCGATCAAGCGTATTAGTAATACTGTCCTGTAAGGGCGTGATAATGCCATCAACAAATGCGTCGCGGCTGAAGATAAAAGGAGCTTTTCCCGAAGAAAATGACACCTTTTTTCAAAAAAAAGTTATCTTTATGTAAGAAAAGGGCGGTAATTGCCTCGAAAACAAACCGCCCTTTTTAATAAAAAATAATCAAACAAATATGGGAAAATCTAATAGGTTTCGCCCACCGGCGGAGCCATCTCACGCCACTATCTCAAAAAAAATCTTTCTGAAAATCCTTAAGTTAACGGCTATGGTGGGGACACAAACCAGGGGAGATTTATCCGGTGCCTGTGTCCCCACAGGCGTCTTAAAAGCTTAAATTATGACATACGCCCCCGGGTTATATAAAATATGGATCCCATTAGAATGGCCTAACAACCAAGTTTCAAGATACCTAATACTCCAAATACCGGCGCACCTTCAACTGCACCGCATCTCCCTCCTTATATTTTTCGGCGTGGGCGTTCATTACACGCAGGCTAATGTTATCACGTTCTATCACTAATTCCTCGTAAAAACCTTTAAACAATATCTGCTTCACTAACCAATGCTGTTCGGTATAGCTTGGCGTAATAGTAGCCCAATCAGGATATATTACTACATTTTCCTTTTCGGATATGATGCCGCACGCTTTGGCCTCGCCGTTACTCAGCACATTACAATTGGTGAGCAGGCGCGCGGTGTACAGGCACTTTGGCTCCTGGTACAAGGTTTTAGGATGACCGTGTTCAAGTATTTCGCCGTCCTTAAGGACGATCAGTTCATCAGCCATGGAAAGTACCTCGGCCGGATCGTGCGATACCATTACCACTGTAAGGCCGGTTTCCTTTACCACCTTACGGATATCCTGCTGCAAACCCTCGCGAAACGACGCGTCGACCTGGTTAAATGGTTCATCGAGCAACAGAACTTCGGGCTGGGTTACCAACGCACGGGCAATGGCCACTCGCTGGCGTTCGCCGCCGCTCAGGTCGGCTATCCGTTTTTTTTCGATCCGCTTCATGTTCAGTTGCAGCAGGATCTCTTCGGTTTTACGGTGCTTAGCCTCGATATCGGTATTGGGCAGCAGGATGGCTATATTATCATAAACCTTGGCAAACAGGTTCATGTCATCGGTTTGCTGGGTTACCATCTTCATGGCGTCATGACCGGGAATCAGTTTTTCTTCGGGCCCCCAAACACGATCGCCCTTAAAGTAAACCTTGCCGCTATCAGGAGATATCAAACCAAAAAGCAGGTGCAGCAGGGTACTTTTACCGCTTCCGCTGGCACCTATAATAGCAGTGATCTTCCCCGGTTCTATCACCAGGTTGGTAGGTTTTAAGCCTGCTGGCTGCGCACCGGGATATATTTTGGTTACGGCGCTGGCCTGTAAAAACGGAATGTCAGTCATATGTTCAGGCAAAGATAATCGTCTGAATCAAAATTTACAGGATTTTAGGATTTGCAGAATTCTGGTCATTTTAAAATTCTGTGAATTTTGATTCAGACAAATTCCGCGTTAGGGATAGTAGCGGATACCGGCCTTGTGGCTAAGGCCCGTGCAGTATGAGCGGACAGCCCGGGCCGCAGGCAACGCCCTTAGGCTTCGCGTCATTTGGTCATTACGCTGCGCTATCATTACTCATTAGTTATTGGATAGATAAAGCCGCTACCAGCTATTATTGGGTATAGTTAAATAAGTAATGCCGCCACACATTACCCTAACAATTTGGTTATAATACATGTGAGGGATATCATTATTTATTACATATTAATTGATTACCTTTGTGCGAAATAAGCTATAATGAGATTCTTTGAAGAAAAACGGCGTGAGGTAATGAAGCATATTGAAAAATATATGCTGGAAAATATGCACGATTATCTGAAACCTATCGAGACCAATTGGCAGCCATCTGACTTTTTACCCGATTCGACCCGTGATACCTTTTTCCAGGAAGTAAAAGAATTACGCGAGAGCGCTAAAGGCCTATCGTACGATCTGGTAGCTGTTTTAATTGGCGATACTATTACCGAAGAAGCTTTGCCTACTTACGAATCGTGGCTGACGATGGTTGAGGGTGTTAATATGGCCGAAGAAGGCGGCTGGATGAAATGGACACGCGCCTGGACTGCCGAGGAGAACCGCCACGGCGACCTGCTGAACAAATACCTGTACCTAAGCGGCCGTGTGAATATGCGCGCCATGGAGGTATCAACCCAATACCTGCTGGCTGATGGCTTTGACATTGGTACCGGCACCGACCCTTACCGTAACTTCATTTATACCAGTTTCCAGGAACTGGCTACCAATATATCGCACCGCCGCGTGGCCAGCCAGGCTAAAAAGTGCGGCGATACTTTGTTATCAAAAATGTGCGGCGTTATCGCGTCGGACGAGGCGCGCCATGCCAAGGCTTATATAGCTTTTATTTCAAAAGCATTTGAAGTTGATGCCAGCGAGGCCATGATCGCCTTCGAAGACATGATGCGCAAAAAGATAGTTATGCCAGCGCACTTCCTGCGCGAAGTTGGTTTAAAGATAGGCCAAACCTTCGGTCATTTTACCGATGCGGCCCAACGTTTAGGCATTTATACCGCTACTGATTATGTAGATATTTTGCGCGACCTGATCGTTGAATGGAAATTAGAATCGATCAGCGACCTGAACGAAGCCGGCGAAAAGGCCCGTGATTATATCACCGCCCTCCCTGACCGCCTGATACGCGTTGCCGACAGGATGAAAAACCCAATGCTTGATTATAAGTTTAGCTGGATAAGCGGGTAAATTCCAAGTCGAAAGTTTAAAGTAAAAAGTCCAAAGTCAGATTTTCAGTTTTGACTTTGGACTTTTTACTTAAACTTATTCCCCGCTTATATAAGTAATATCTGCCCCATCCAAACTATCCATTTGCAAAGTCTCTAAAATACTTTGCAGGGTTATTTGGTTCACGTCGTCCACATAATGTTCGGACTTGGCGATGTATAGTTTATTGCCCTGTACTGTTATTTTGAAGAGGTAGCCATCATAATATTGGGGGTTACCTATCTTGATATCATCTCCACTCCTTTCAATATCAAACTGTATATCCATTTGGCGGGCTTCCATAAAAATGGGGTTCAGTTTTGATTGCAATGTTTCAAATAGTTTATCAATATTCCAGGGGCGGTTGGCGGTAATGATCTTCATGGGTTGATATATGCTTTTATGTTAACCCCTACAGCATTATATTGTTTGTGGATACGATAAATGTTATCTTCGGCCGAAACCGGCATCGGTTTATGGCGTTTAATCAATATATACGTTTATCATCTTTATGAAATACAAATTGCTGGGCCGCTCGGGCCTTAAAGTATCCGAACTTTGTTTAGGCACCATGGGCTTTGGCACCGATAATGGCTGGGGCGCCGATGCCGCTACCAGTTTTGATATTATGGATGAGTTTGCCGGCGCGGGCGGAAACTTCCTTGATACAGCCAATGTTTACCAGAAAGGCACCAGCGAGCGGATAATAGGCGATTATCTGGCAAATCAAGACCGTGATTATTTTGTGCTGGCCACCAAGTATACCCTGAAGGATAACCAAACCAACCCCAATGCATCGGGCAATAACCGCAAAAATATGATGCGCAGCGTAGAGGAGAGCCTGAAGCGCTTGAAAACCGATTTTATTGATGTACTCTATCTGCATATTTGGGATGATATTACTCCAATTGATGAAGTACTGCGTGGCCTGGACGACCTGATACGACAGGGCAAAGTAACTTACGCCGCCATTAGCGATACCCCAGCCTGGATGGTGGCCAAAGGCAATACCCTTGCCGAACTAATGGGCTGGAGCCAGTTTATTGCCCTGCAGGTTGAATATAGCCTGCTGCAACGCACCCCCGAGCGCGAACTGATCCCCATGGCCAAACACTTCGGGATGACAGTTACGCCATGGGCCCCGCTTGGAGGAGGTGCATTAACCGGTAAATATTTAAAGGGCGATACCGGCCGCGTAAAACCCGAAAGTAATCGCCGTAATGAAAACAGCGAACGCATTACTAAAGTGGTGATGGAAGTAGCCGATGAACTGGGCGTATCGGCCGGCAATGTGGCTTTGCAATGGATGCGTCAGCAGGGCTTTTCGTGCATCCCCATTGTTGGCGCTACCAAACTAAGCCAGTTGAAAGATAACTTAAAAACTACTTCTTTAATATTAAGCGATGAGCATCTTAAAAAGATCGACGAAGCAAGTGCTGTACCGCTCGGCTTCCCCGGCGATTTTTTTAAAGAAGAAAACGTAAGAATAAACTCCTTTGGGGGATTTTATGATCGCGTGGAGAAACGGTCCTGATCAGGTGCAGTTTGCTGCTGTGCTTAGTGCAAACTGAAATGCGGGCACTGCTTACTGGAAACTGCCGTTGGATGGCTTCCGGCCTTTCAGGCGTTTGTTCCAGTGATCGTACCGGCCACCGCTGGCAAACAAACAAGCTACCCCAAAGCCTAATATAACCAGCATTACAAATATGTGAAACAGGTCAATTAATATACTACGCATAAGTAATTAATTTTAGTGTAACAATATTTATTAAAACGCAATTACTATGCCTTTATTCTAATCAACAGCTAAGTAAACCTTCATTAAACAAAACATAGAAGTTGTAAAATAAAAAATCCGGAGCGCAGCTGTAAGCTGTCGCTCCGGATCATAATATAATCGTTCCTGCTAAATCCTGGTTATTTATGACGCATGGTCCTGGTGATCACCTTATCGCGGCTAAACATATAATTTACTAAAACTATCACTCCAAAAACAATTACACAAGCTGAAAAATTAGCTAAAAATCTCAGGGTATCGTTAATTACTGCGTTCATATTTCAATCAATTTAATTAGTGTTGCAAAGGATAATGCAATCCCTGTGCCATTGATTGAAAACATTTTAACCGAAAATTAATAACGCAACAACAAAGTCTAAAAAACGGCCCTACCAAGCTGCAAACAGCGTTTTTTCAGTGGGCAATTAATATAAATCAAGTCAGTTGTATCGATTTTCTGCAACAGCTATAACCCAATGTTGGGGAAATAGTGGGGAAATTGAATCCGATACTCCTCTTCCCGCAACGTATAAACTGTGGATTATTCCCCAGGTAGGTCAATCTTTAAACCGGCGAAGATATTTTAGATCAACCAGTTCTCCGTAAGGTATCCGAGCTGTCTGCGCCATACTAAACCACGGATTCCCATCAGCCTGTAGTACCTGTATATTTTGCGCGGGCATAAAGCTTTGTGCCATCAGGAATTTCCTTTCATGCGCTACGTTTTCTGCCACAGCCAGCACAATAAAGCAGTGCCCGGGCGAGCCACCGTGAATAAATACATCGCCGGCGCGCAGATCTTTCTCATTGTTAACTTTTATCAACTCTTTTTCAAGCGATAAAGTCCCGGCGTACGAGAATACCAGGTTCATATAACGCATAAAAGCCGCATACGAATAATCCTTGGTGGCAGTTTTTACCCATTTATCGCGGCTGTAGCGGTAACCATTGGCATAATGTACATAATCGCATCGGAAACCGCTGGTAAAATTAAAAGCAATCGCATCATACCGTTTTTGATGAAACAGATATTCAGCGCGCAGGCGCATTACGGCATCGGCACATTGCTGCAGGTCCTGTTTGCCAACACTCATATCAATTACCGCGGCGGTATAGGCATCGGTGCGTGCAATATCTCCCTTATATGTTTGCGTATGCGTGCCTGCAGGTTTTAAAGATAGTTGACCAAGCCATTTCCCAAAACCAATGTTAGTTATGATACCATACCCCGCCGGGACTTTAAACCGTGTATTAACATCATCCGCGGGAATGCTGGCCGAAACAAAGAATGCTAAAAGGAATATGGTCAACGTTTTCATTTGATTTGCGCTTTAATAAGTTGGTTATAGGCATTAAAAGGTATAGGTAAACCATTTTGCAGGTGATAAGTACCGAAATGCAAATGCGTTGGTGAACGTTTTTTAAAGGCATTAAAACCTGTACGGCCAACTTCTGCAATCTTTTGGCCCCCCTTAACTTCATCGCCAGGCTTTACAAATATCTCACGGTTATGCGCGTAATAGCTGATGATATTTAGCTGCGGATGATAGATCCAGATGTAGCGACCACCCCGCAGATCGCTTTTTTCATCCCAGTTACTCCGGCAGGCCAGTACAATGCCGTCAGCCATTGCTAAAACGTTTACAGGCTGCAGGGTTTTATCGTCAATATCGTCCTGATTCTTATCGCGGATAAAAATATCGTGCGCCGGATGGGCGGCGTGCTTATTACCGTCGAAGTAATTGTATCCCCTATCGCTATAGCCATTGCCGTTTGTGCCGCCGATAGCGCTGGGCTTATAACCTTGCAATGGGAATACCCAGGCATTATCCAATTGTTTAGTTTTTATAAGCCGGTTTAGTTCTGCCATTAAGGCCTTAAAAGGCGCTATTGCCTGTTGCTTTTTTATATTCCCTAAAAGGATGTTATCATTCAACTCGTTGATCTTTATGCAAACTGATTGGATGTTCTGCGCAAAAAGAATATTCGCAGTTAACAGAACGGTGATAAGGAGCAGCACTTTCCGCATAGGTATTGAATTGATATTAGAACGAAGGTAAGGATAAAATATTTCGGGGCGTTGTTTTGAAAATGAACGATTATGCCAATGTCGGCGGTTCAGTCCCGCTATCCGCTGCAAAGCCTCGCTTGCCCGAACGCGGTCTGCCCAAGCTCCGGGTTTTCCGCTGCTATCGGGTTTATAATGAGCGGTAGCCGCTATTTCAGGAATATCGCTCTTCGCAGAGAATTTAGCGCACAAAAAAAGCCCCTCATCGCAATGATGAGGGGCTTAACATTAACGTCGGTCAGACGATAAGGTTTGGCACCGACCTACTCTCCCACATTTTACTGCAGTACCATCGGCTCTGGCGGGCTTAACTTCTCTGTTCGGAATGGGAAGAGGTGGACACCGCCGATATAGGCACCTGAATTTCTTTTGAGCTGAAAGCTCAAGGCCGAAAGCATAAAGCTTTTTAGCCAATTCGGTATTAGATAGGCTTCCGGCTTTCTGCTTTACGCTTTTTGCTTTTAGCTAATCTATGACAAGTATTGAAAGAAGGAATTGAATATAGAGAAAACAACAGCTTTGTGTTCGGGGCCGAGCGTTAGCTCAGGCCCCTTAATTACCTGCTATGAGAAAGCTTCGGGCTATTAGTATTACTCGGCTTTGATATCACTACCTTTAGACCTGTAACCTATCAACGTAGTAGTCTGCTACGACCCTATAAGGAAGTCTCATCTCGTGGCTAGTTTCGCACTTAGATGCTTTCAGCGCTTATCTATTCCCAACGTAGCTACTCTGCAGTACACCTGGCGGCATAACAGATTCACCAGAGGTTAGTCCAACCCGGTCCTCTCGTACTAAGGTCAGCCCCACTCAAACTTCCAACGCCCACAACAGATAGGGACCGAACTGTCTCGCGACGTTCTGAACCCAGCTCGCGTGCCACTTTAATGAGCGAACAGCTCAACCCTTGGGACCTTCTCCAGCCCCAGGATGTGACGAGCCGACATCGAGGTGCCAAACCTCCCCGTCGATATGAGCTCTTGGGGGAGATCAGCCTGTTATCCCCAGCGTACCTTTTATCCTTTGAGCGATGGCCCTTCCATGCAGAACCACCGGATCACTATATCCGTCTTTCGACCCAGCTCGACTTGTCTGTCTCACTGTCAAGCAAGCTTATGCTATTGCACTCCGCGTACGGTTACCAAGCGTACTGAGCTTACCTTTGAAAGCCTCCGTTACCTTTTTGGAGGCGACCACCCCAGTCAAACTACCCGCCAAACAATGTCCCCCGCTTTGCAGGGTTAGACACCAAATACAGAAAGGGTGGTATTTCAACGTTGACTAACCGACTCCTGGCGAAGCCGGATCACAGTCTCCCACCTATCCTACACATCCTGTATCCGATATCAATGTTAAGTTGTAGTGAAGGTGCATGGGGTCTTTCCGTCCCGTTGCGGGTAACCGGCGTCTTCACCGATACCACAATTTCACCGAGCTCATGGCTGAGACAGCGCCCAGATCGTTACACCATTCGTGCAGGTCGGAACTTACCCGACAAGGAATTTCGCTACCTTAGGACCGTTATAGTTACGGCCGCCGTTTACTGGGGCTTCGATTCAATGCTTCGCCTTGCGACTAACATCCCCTCTTAACCTTCCAGCACCGGGCAGGTGTCAGGCCTTATACGTCATCTTTCGATTTTGCAAAGCCATGTGTTTTTGTTAAACAGTCGCCTGGGCCTTTTCACTGCGGCTGCCATTGCTGACAGCGCCCCTTCTCCCGAAGTTACAGGGCCATTTTGCCGAGTTCCTTAGCCATGATTCACTCGAGCACCTTAGGATTCTCTCCTCGACTACCTGTGTCGGTTTACGGTACGGGTTTTTATAACCTGAAGCTTAGCGGGTTTTCTTGGAAGTCTGATTACCTGAACTATCCCATCCCCCGAAGGTTCCGAGTACTATCGGCTTTCAGCAAGATCTGCGGACTTACCTACAGATCCTATACCTACGGCCTTTAACGAACTATTCCGTCAGTTCGCGTCAGTTTCACTACTCCGTCACCGCATCGCAGTTATAAAAAGTACTGGAATATTAACCAGTTGTCCATCGGCTACGCCCTTCGGCTTCACCTTAGGCCCCGACTAACCCTGATCCGATTAGCGTTGATCAGGAAACCTTAGTCTTTCGGTGGGCGGGTTTCTCTCCCGCCTTATCGTTACTTATGCCTACATTTGCTTTTCTAAAACCTCCACAGTTGCTTGTCGCTCCTGCTTCACCGGCGTTAGAATGCTCCCCTACCAGATGCATTGCTGCAAATCCATAGCTTCGGTATACTGCTTGATGCCCGTTTATTATCCATGCCCGATCGCTCGACTAGTGAGCTGTTACGCACTCTTTAAATGAATGGCTGCTTCCAAGCCAACATCCTAGCTGTCTGTGCAATCGGACCTCGTTAGTTCAACTTAGCAATAATTTGGGGACCTTAGCTGATGGTCTGGGTTCTTTCCCTCTCGGCCATGGACCTTAGCACCCATAGCCTCACTGCCGTGTATATTAAATAGCATTCGGAGTTTGTCTGGATTTGGTAGGATTTGACTCCCCCGCACCCAATCAGTAGCTCTACCTCTATTTAACTCTACCACGACGCTGTTCCTAAAAACATTTCGGGGAGTACGAGCTATTTCCCAGTTTGATTAGCCTTTCACCCCTACCCACAGATCATCCGGAAACTTTTCAACGTTTATCGGTTCGGTCCTCCAGTACCTGTTACGGCACCTTCAACCTGTCCATGGGTAGATCACAAGGTTTCGCGTCTACCCCCACTGACTGCACGCCCTATTCAGACTCGCTTTCGCTTCGGCTTCGTGTCTGAAACACTTAACCTTGCCAGTGAGGAGTAACTCGTAGGCTCATTATGCAAAAGGCACGCCGTCACCCGTTGCCAGGCTCCGACCGCTTGTAAGTACACGGTTTCAGGTTCTATTTCACTCCCCTGTTCGGGGTTCTTTTCACCTTTCCCTCACGGTACTGGTTCACTATCGGTCTCTCAGGAGTATTTAGCCTTACCGGATGGTGCCGGCAAATTCCCACAAGGCGTCTCCGACCTCGCGGTACTCAGGATACCACTATGTTATTATTCCTTACCCGTACGCAGCTGTCATGCTCTATGGCGGGGTTTCCCACCCCCTTCCGGTTCAGTTTAATATCCAATGTCGTGGTCCTACAACCCCCATAATGCCGTAACATTATGGGTTTGGGCTTCTTCCATTTCGCTCGCCACTACTCTGGAAATCATTATTATTTTCTCTTCCTCTGCTTACTTAGATGTTTCAGTTCAGCAGGTTCGCGCTATTGCAACTATCCTTCAGATAGTTAGGTTTCCCCATTCGGAAATCCGCGGATCAATTCATATTTGCTGATCCCCGCGGCTTATCGCAGCTTATCACGTCCTTCATCGCCTCTGAGAGCCAAGGCATCCCCCGTGTACCCTTATTTACTTTCTTCCTACATCTGCCGCTTTTGCTCGGCAGCGTATGCTTTATTGAGAGTCATTTCACAGATTCAGGATTCTTAGAGCCAAGAGTCAAGACAAGTCCTGATCCCTGATTCTGTACTCTTGATTCTGATCAACAACGTCCCTACTGTTGTTTTCTCTTTTTTTCAATTACTTCTTCCAATATGTCAAAGAACGTTTTGTTTGAGGTGAAAGGTGAAAGCTTAAAGGTGAAAGGTTTTGATACCTTTTTCCTTTCGCCTTTGGCCTTTTACCTAAACAGCGTGGAGAATAACGGATTCGAACCGTTGACCCCCTGCGTGCAAGGCAGGTGCTCTAGCCAGCTGAGCTAATCCCCCAAGGATAGTGATTAGTGAGTAGTTGATTGGTGAGTAGTTAACTACTTAACTTATTCAACCGCTCTCTTTTAACCTGCAGCTTCGCTGCACTGTAGTCCCGAGCAGATTTGAACTGCTGACCCCTACATTATCAGTGTAGTGCTCTAACCAAACTGAGCTACGGGACTTTATTATAAGTTGCAGTATTTAGTTGCAGTGGCAGCGTTTTATTTCTGCTACTTACTACTGCTACTGCCACTTATTGTCCCTGCCCTGGCAGGCCCAACCGATGGCTTCATCTTTCCTGGGTTATCTTTATTAAAGCGACAAAAATAAACATGGGCAAAGCAGGTCTGTCTATATAACCTATAGGCTTACGGACTTGCTCCAGAAAGGAGGTATTCCAGCCGCACCTTCCGGTACGGCTACCTTGTTACGACTTAGCCCCAGTTACCGGTTTTACCCTAGGCGGCTCCTTACGGTTACCGACTTCAGGCACCCCCAGCTTCCATGGCTTGACGGGCGGTGTGTACAAGGCCCGGGAACGTATTCACCGCAGCATTGCTGATCTGCGATTACTAGCGAATCCAACTTCACGGGGTCGAGTTGCAGACCCCGATCCGAACTGTGACCGGCTTTTAGAGATTGGCATCCTGTTGCCAGGTAGCAGCCCTCTGTACCGACCATTGTAGCACGTGTGTAGCCCCGGACGTAAGGGCCATGATGACTTGACGTCGTCCCCTCCTTCCTCTCTACTTGCGTAGGCAGTCTGTTTAGAGTCCCCACCTTTACATGCTGGCAACTAAACATAGGGGTTGCGCTCGTTGCGGGACTTAACCCAACACCTCACGGCACGAGCTGACGACAGCCATGCAGCACCTAGTTTCGTGTCCCGAAGGACTGTGGCGTCTCTGCCACATTCACTAACTTTCAAGCCCGGGTAAGGTTCCTCGCGTATCATCGAATTAAACCACATGCTCCTCCGCTTGTGCGGGCCCCCGTCAATTCCTTTGAGTTTCACCCTTGCGGGCGTACTCCCCAGGTGGAACACTTAACGCTTTCGCTTAGACGCTGACCGTATATCGCCAACATCGAGTGTTCATCGTTTAGGGCGTGGACTACCAGGGTATCTAATCCTGTTTGATCCCCACGCTTTCGTGCCTCAGTGTCAATCAGACCATAGTAAGCTGCCTTCGCAATCGGTGTTCTGTGACATATCTATGCATTTCACCGCTACTTGTCACATTCCGCCTACCTCTAGTCCATTCAAGCCCATCAGTATCAAGGGCACTGCGATAGTTAAGCTACCGTCTTTCACCCCTGACTTAACAGGCCACCTACGCACCCTTTAAACCCAATAAATCCGGATAACGCTTGGATCCTCCGTATTACCGCGGCTGCTGGCACGGAGTTAGCCGATCCTTATTCTTACAGTACATTCAGCTTGATACACGTATCAAGGTTTATTCCCGTACAAAAGCAGTTTACAACCCATAGGGCCGTCGTCCTGCACGCGGCATGGCTGGTTCAGGCTTCCGCCCATTGACCAATATTCCTTACTGCTGCCTCCCGTAGGAGTCTGGTCCGTGTCTCAGTACCAGTGTGGGGGGCCATCCTCTCAGATCCCCTAAACATCGTAGCCTTGGTAAGCCGTTACCTTACCAACTAGCTAATGTTCCGCATGCCCATCTTGTTCCTATAAATATTTGGTTATATTGTGATGCCACATCATAACGTTATGCGGTCTTAATCTCTCTTTCGAGAGGCTATCCCCCTGAACAAGGTAGGTTACATACGTGTTACGCACCCGTGCGCCACTCTCATTAGGAGCAAGCTCCCAAATCCCGTCCGACTTGCATGTATTAGGCCTGCCGCTAGCGTTCATCCTGAGCCAGGATCAAACTCTCCATTGTAAAATGTTTTGTTTGTATCCAGACCCTATTACTCAAAATAGAAATCTGTATTTGAGCTGAAAGCTGAAAGACTAAAGCTGAAAGCCTTTGACAGCTTTTTGCTTTTAGCTTTGCGCTTTTAGCTATGTTATCTTTATACAAATCCCAAGCTTCCGAGTTAAATTGACAGTTACTTTGATCTTACTCAAAGCCCCGCTTTGCTTCATGATTTATTTTTGTCTCTTTATCTTTCTAAGAACTTTTTCGCTTTCCCATCCCGGTACCGGCTGTATGTTTTCCATCATTGCGATGGTCAATGTCTTGTTTAATGATGGCCGCTTTCGCCGCCCTGCCGTTTGCTCATCTTAGTATTTGATGACGGCTTTCTCTTTTCAATTCCACTGCCCGTTGCGGTCAGCGCTTTTCCCTTTTTCCGTTTCCAACTTTCGTCTTGTTCGTTTCGGGAGTGCAAAGGTAAGAACCTTTTTTCTTATCTCAAAATTTTATTTTTTATTTTTTTGAGACCCCGTTTTCGATGTTTCTGAACTCCTTTCGAAGTTTTCTTCTTCGTCGTTGCGGGCTGCAAAGGTATAAACCTTTTTTCTTTTTCTAAAATTTATTTTAAACTTTTTTTCGGCTTAAAATTCGTTTCAAAATCTGTCAGAGAACGTCCCGCTTTCCTTATTTGCGGGCTGCAAAGGTACGCAGGTTTTTTGTTTATGCAAATGTTTCTGCAATTAATTACATATTGTATTTATAACACTTTGAAAACGAGGGTGAAAAATTTGGGAGAAAGTCCGCAAGACGGAAAGCCTGTAAGTCCGAAAGATGGTTGTGCTATAGTAATACACCTGTAATGTTGTATATGTAATAGCAGGAACCGATCAATCTAAACCTGATTGCAGCGGAAAATCCGCAGCGTGGGGTGGCCTGCGCAGGGGCAAGCGAGGCTTTGCAGCGGAAAGCGGGGCTACTGGCTCCTATGAAACACTGAACGTTCATTTTCAAATTGTAGATTTTAATCATAAAGTGCACTAAGGCTTTCACAAAGGTCACAAAGAATACTTTATCATATAAAGCATACACTATTATATATAGTATAACGTTTGCAATTGGTGGCCCATGAAGTATGTATATAATAGGAAGTATGTATATAAATGACTTGACCTATAGTATATAATATACCCATATAGTATGCATACAGTATGTATATATAGTTATATAGTAGGTATAGGTAGACCAAGCTTTGTGCCCTTTGTGCAATGATGACTACAACGGGCTTTGCGTACTTTGTGGTTAATTAAAACTCAGCCCTGCCCTACTGTTAAAAGATGTTAAAACAACCTCCCCTATTATACCGTGCGTTTTATAGCTTATATATTAGCACCCAAATAAATAATTGACTGATTTGTATTATTCACTATCTTTGCAAAATGTTTAAAAAACTAAGTCTCGGATTTTTTAGCGCGTCGCTTGCTGCTGTTTTGATATTTGCCGGTTGCAAAAGCAAATTTGAAAAGCTGAAGGCCAGTAACGATAACCTGAAAAAATACCAGGAAGCGATCAAATACTATAATAAAAAGGAATACACCAAAGCGCTTGAACTTTTTGACGACCTATCGGTTAAATACCGTGGCCGCCAGGGTGCCGAGGATATGTTTTATTACTATGCTTATACTAACTACAAACTAAAGGACTTTACATCGGCGCGTTACCAGTTTAAAAACTTTGCCGAGAACTACCAGGCTGACCCGCGTGCCGAGGAGTGCCGCTTTATGGCCGCCTATTGCTTTTACCTTGATTCGCCAAACTATACGCTCGATCAGGATAATACAACCAAGGCTATTGAGGCCCTGCAGTTGTTTATTAACCTTTACCCTAAAAGCGACCGTGTAGCCGAGGCCAGCAAACTGATACAGGATTTGCGCGATAAACTGGAGGAGAAATCGTACACCAACGCCAAGTTGTATTTAACTATTATGGATTACCAGTCGGCTGTTATCGCGTTCGGTAACTCGCTGCGCGATTACCCTGATACTAAATATGCTGAGGAGATGGATTTTTTAACTATTAAGGCACAATACCTGTATGCTAAAAACAGCAACGAACGCCGCCAGGAAGAACGTTACAACCAGGCTATTTCTTTTCACGATCAATTTGTAGAGAAGTACCCTAACAGCAAATACCTGAAAGAGGCTGCCAGCCTGAAAAAGGACAGCGAGAACGGTATTAAACAGGTGCAACGCTTTATGGCCGAAGCCGCCACCAACGTCCGCCTGGCCCGCAAGCTTGCACAAAAGGACAGTGTAAAAATACAGGTGCCATCAGAAAAACAACAAAGCCAAAAAATACCAAACTAATACTAGCAGATAAAAGATATGACAAATAACATTGCAAATAAACCGGCTCCGGCCAGCAGCACCATCACCCGCGACCTGCGCGAGCTGGATGTGAAAACCGATAACATTTACGAATCGATCGTTATCGTGGCTAAAAGGGCCAACCAGATATCTAACAATATCAAAGAAGAATTGCACCAAAAACTATCGGAGTTTGCTTCATCAAACGATAACCTGGAAGAGGTGTTTGAGAACCGCGAGCAGATAGAGATCTCTAAACACTACGAGCGTTTGCCTAAGCCTACACTGGTAGCCATCCAGGAATTTTTGGAGGATAAGGTGTACCACCGCAACCCTACTAAAGAGCAGTTATAATTGCTCCTTTTATTAAAGGATATATTGAACAAAGCCGTCTTGCTTATGCAAGGCGGCTTTGTTGTTTTAGGCCGATATGGGGAAGCGCAACGCACTATCTATAATGTGCAGACCCAACCCCGTCAACTCCATTAGCTAACGATTTACATCCTCTCTTCGCCATCGAAAACATGGCAGGGTGCATCTCAATATAGCGATGGGTTTGAAACCTATTGCTATGGTAACGCCGTCTCTTCTTATGCCACAAAACGGACGATAAAGCCGCGTACGACAAGATGGCGTTTAATCATTTTCTTGTCGCACCTACACGCGCTATTTTCATTATCACCGATAATCGATATCACCATTCCAAGCAACTAAAATCCAGCCCTGATAGCACCTGAAATACAGAATATTCAGCAGAAATATTTCTGTATTTCGATAAAGAAATATTTTTAATTAATTTATATTCAGATATTTTTAAAGTTTATATAAAATTATAATTTAACTTAAATACAGATACGGGTTTCTGGACAAGGCCATCGATCTATTACGGAAAATATTATGCATGCATTAAAAATATTGATGCGATAGCGCTGCAAAAGCCCAAACAAATCGCATCTTTGTAATAACCATTTGGGGTACTGATACCCCGCCTGATAAACCATTATTTATGTTAGATAAGCAAGGCATAGCCAAACGTATAGCGCGTGAAATTAAGGATGGATATTACGTTAACCTGGGCATCGGCATCCCTACGCTGGTGGCCAATTATATCCCCAATGATATGGATGTGGTGCTGCAATCAGAGAATGGTTTACTGGGTATGGGGCCCTTCCCCATTGCGGGAGAGGAAGACCCGGATGTAATTAACGCCGGCAAACAGACCATCACTATGCTGCCCGGTTCGGCGGTGTTCGATTCGGCAATGAGCTTTGGGATGATCCGCGCACGGAAAGTTAACCTGACCATTTTAGGGGCCATGGAGGTATCGGAAAACGGCGATATTGCCAACTGGAAGATTCCCGGCAAAATGGTGAAAGGCATGGGCGGCGCGATGGACCTGGTAGCATCGGCCGAGAACATTATTGTAGCGATGCAGCATGTTAACAAGGCTGGTGAGTCGAAGCTGCTCCCCGCCTGTACCCTACCCCTCACTGGTGTTAACTGCGTGAAAAAGATCGTTACCGAACTGGCGGTTTTAGACGTATTGCCCGGTGGTGGTTTTAAACTACTGGAACGCGCACCGGGAATTTCGGTTGAGGAAATTGTAAAAGCTACAGCCGGGAAGTTAATTGTAGAAGGCAATATCCCGGAGATGGTTCTCTAACACCGGCCCCCTCCTACCCTACTGGTTAGGAAAATATTGAATGTGTAATTATGAATGATGAATATCAAATGTTGATCATCTGACACCCGGCATTGATTATCCGATATTGACCGGCATTTTACCTTTGTCATTAGATATTCGAAATTCAACATTCGTAATTAATCTCCGTTAAATCGGGCATTCTGCATACCTTTGCAAAAAACATCATACATGCCTATTATTCCTCCTGATACCGGCCTAACGCCGACTACCTCGTTTGAACGCCTGCTACGCATTATGGACGATCTGCGTACCAATTGCCCATGGGACATGAAGCAAACCATGGAAAGCCTGCGCCACCTCACCATCGAGGAAACCTATGAACTTTCGGACTCCATACTAAGTGGTGATATGCAGGAGATAAAAAAAGAACTGGGCGACATCATGCTGCACCTGGTATTTTATGCCCGCATTGGCTCGGAAACGAACGACTTTAATATTACCGATGTACTTAACGGCATTTGCGATAAACTGATTACCCGGCACCCGCATATTTACAGCGATACTGAAGTGAACAACGAGGAGGATGTGAAGCGCAACTGGGAAAAGATAAAACTGAAAGAAGGTAATAAATCGGTGTTGGGCGGTGTGCCGGCCTCGCTGCCCGCGTTGGTAAAAGCATCGCGCATACAGGAGAAGGCCCGCGGCATTGGCTTCGACTGGGAGCGCAAGGAACAGGTTTGGGAAAAGGTGGAAGAGGAAATGCAGGAGTTTCGTGCCGAATTTAATGTAGAGAATGAAGGCGACATCAATCGTGAGAAAGCTGAAGGAGAGTTTGGCGACCTGCTATTCTCGCTTATTAACTATGCGCGCTTTATCAATATCAACCCCGAAGACGCCCTTGAGAAAACAAACCGAAAGTTTATTAAGCGTTTTCAGCATTTAGAAACCAGGGCGCACGAAAGTGGTAAAAAGCTACAAGATATGACGCTGGCCGAAATGGACGTTTTTTGGAACGAAGCCAAAAAGCTTTAAAATAAATACCCCAATTGTAACGTTTAGCATAAAGTAAACGTAATGCATACTTAAATACATATCCTATGAAACGCGCGTTTATATTTTTTCTTCCGTTTATGGTGATGCTGGGTGCAGGTTGCATGAAGCATAACGATAGCGATGGCAACACTTTCCCAGTACCATCGGGGAGTTTTGCGGGCAAGTTTACCCGGCTGCATTATAATACCACTAAAAAAGGCTACGATACTTTATCGGCCAATATTGTTTTAACCATGGATGTAAAAACCGGCTACAAGGTTACCGGCGATACCAGCACCGTGCACGCTGGCAGTTTTGGCGATTTCTCTATGAATGCCTATGCCATACAGTTTGCCGATAAAACCTATACCAGCACACCACCGCCAAGCAAAATACACCTGTATGGTATTTACGAATATGGTTACGACGGCACTAACCTGCAAATAGATGCTACGTTTGCCGATACGCTTGGCTTTTTTTACGATCTGAAAAGGCAGTAATTGACACAGGCGAATAAATAATGAAGAGAGACCATTATAAATCAATGGTCTCTTTTTATTTTAAAGGGCAGCGGTTAAATTAATTTTAATTTAATTGTAGCATTTCATACCCTGCTTACGTATGAAATAGAAACAGTGCAGCAAATTATCAAACACAGGGACTAAAACACTTCATGCATCCACCAACGGACACCGCCGAATCTGAACTGATCGACCGGTGTAAACAAGGCAGTCTTAAGCACCAGGAAATGCTTTATAAGCATTTCTATGGCTTTGCCATGGGCATTGCCCGCCGCTACTGCTTTAACCCCGATGATGTGATGGAAGTGGTGAATGATGGTTTTATCAAGATTTTTAAAACGGTGCACAGCTACGATACCGGCAAACCATTTAAGGCCTGGTTACGCACTATTATAGTAAACACCGCGATAGACCGCCGCCGCAAGGAATTGAAGCACCAGTTGAATATTGAACTGGACAACGCCGCCCCGGTTAAAGCGGGCACATATATTATTGAAACGATAAACGCGCGGGATATTATAAAACTGATGGATAACCTGCCCGCCATACAGCGTACCATTTTTAACCTGTATGAAGTAGATGGTTACAGCCACGATGAGATTGCCGGCATGCTGAATATACCTGCAAGTTCATCGCGGGTGTACCTGACAAGGGCAAAGGAGAAATTAAGAAAACTAATAGTTGCAGCGCCATAAATATGGACGAAGAAGAAATATATGACAAATTAAGCGACCGCATTCGCGAGGTATTCGACAATTACGACGAGGATACCATGGCTGATGAAGGTTGGGCATTACTGCGCCAAAAATTTCCCGAAGAGGAAAAACGCCGCGGTTTGGCCTGGCTATGGTATGCCGCCGCGGCAGTGGTATTACTATGCCTGGGCCTATGGTTTAGGTATCAGCCCGGCAACGATGCCAATAAATTAATGGTAAAAAATCCTAAAACAATTATTAAAAACGCGGCAAAAGAGCGTAACCATATGGATACAATTGTTACAGCTAATGCTACAGCGACCGATAATTTAGCACAGAACCATACACAGCAGTCAAAGCCAACTACTACAAACACACAAACAACGCCTATTTTAAAATCTGCGGGGCAACAAACAAACGCGCTGACGTCGGTAGCAAAACCTAAGTCAACAACGCCAGCGGCAAGCGCCCAACAGCAAAATGCGGCTGTTAATACTAACACCGGCTTACCGGTTATTGCCGTTATCCCTCCTAAAACCAACGGGAAGGATACTATTATCAACAAGGTAAACACGAAGGATATAATAGCTAATAACACCATCACCCAAAAACAAGCAGACACATCGGTACAGCATAATAACCCTTACATTGCAGCTAACAAACCAATTGATGCGGGCAAACCCAGCAGTGCTGACGCGCTGAATAAGTTGTTAAGCGAAAAAACACCGGCCACTAAAGTAAACGCCAAGCAAGATAAAGCCACCGGAAAAAAAGCGGTGCTAAGCGTTTTTGCCGCTACCTATTTTAATTATGCCAAAGGCAGCGATAATAATATTAATGTAGGCGCGGGCTTTGGCTCGGATTTTCGGATCTCTAAAAAGCTGAAATTATCGACCGGTGTCTCCATCGCGCAAAACTCGCTTAATTATACTGGCGGTGTGCCTGCATATTCTGGCAGTGGATACAGGGCCACGGGCCTCACTGCCGATCCTGCTTCGAACGCGCTTAATAATGCTGCGTATAACATATCTGCCGGTGCCGGCTTAGCTTCGGTGTTAACGCCCATCTTTAAAAATTATACCGCAAGTTTGATCGGGCTCGACGTGCCTATCAATTTAAAATATCAGTTCAATCCGCAGAAAAGCGATACCTATGTATCAGCAGGCTTAAGTTCGGGCACGTTTATTAATGAAACCTATGTGCTTAACTATACATCGGCACAATTGGAGCAAAAAAGTACTACGCATGGCAGTTTCAATAATTTCGATTTCGCCAAAACGCTCAACGTATCTTTTGGTATCGGTTACCCATTAGGGAAAAGTAACCGGTTGATCATCGAGCCATTTTTAAAATACCCGCTCGATGGCCTGGGCATGCAGCAGATAAAATTTGGCGCCGGTGGCGTGAACCTCAAGTTAAATTTTGTACCGGCTAAAAAATAAAAAGAGTATTAGTTTGGCGATTGATGGTAATTTAACCACAAAGAGCACAGAGAATAGTTATTTCATCAGTACAAAAGATAAAAAGATTTTCTTAAAGATTCCTGCAAGGCCTTTGTCCACTTTGCGCTCTTTGTGGTTAAATTGCCATTACCCAAAACCTACTTAAACTTTATTGACTTCGCCGGCGAGATGCGGCTTACCAATGTTGATGGAATAACCAGCACTAAAATAGATATGATCAGCGTGCCCAGGTTCAGCAGCAATACATCCGGCCATTCCAATTGTACCGGCACAAACTTCATGTAGTACGACGCTTCATCCAGTTTAAACAGATGGGTTTCATGCTGTATCCAGCCAAGGCCCACGCCCAAAATATTACCAAGCAGCAACCCCACCCCTATCAGGTATAGCGCATTGTACAAAAATATCTTCTGTATTTTCCAGTTGGTGCAGCCCATAGCTTTCAGCATACCTATCATGGTGGTGCGCTCCAGTATCATAATTAATAAAGCCGATATCATATTGATAACCGCGACGATCAGCATCAATCCCAGGATCACTTGCGTATTGGTATCCAGCAATTGCAGCCAGCCGAAAATGGTGGGGTAACTTTCGGTGATCGCGTTCGATTTCAGATCGACCGGCATCACATCCCGCACCAGGTTATGATATAACTCTACATTTTCAAAATCGCGAACACGTAACTCGTAGCCGCCAATTTCATCAGGCTTCCAATTGTTAAGTGTTTGTATCAGCGGGAGGCTACCGACTACAAACAGCTTGTTCACATCTTCTACCCCGGCATCATAAATGCCTACTATTTTAAACGGGCGCTTACGCAGATCGTTTTGTACAAAGTACATTACAAAGCGGTCGCCCAGTTTTAATTTCAGTCGCTTTGCCGTATAGGTTGAAATGATGATCTGTTGTTTGGCCTTGTCCGGCTCGCTGAAATCGATCACCTTACCTTCCACAAGGTTCTTTTTAAAGAACGACCAATCGTAACTTTTATCAACGCCCTTCAGCACCACACCTTCTATTTCATCATTAGCCTTAATAATACCCGGCTTGGTGGCAAAAGGCATAATGCCGGTTATGTACGGTTTGGTTTTTACACGGTTTTCAAATCCCTTGTCGGTTTCTATGGGCGAATTCTCGTACGAGTTATTCAGATCATATTTAAAAACCACAATATCACCCGCAAAGCCCCGAACTTTTTCCTTTATTTCCTGTTTAAAACCTTTAACAATGGCTAAGGATAATATCATTACGCCCAATCCCAGCATCATGCCAATAATGGCAATGCGCACAATCAGCTTAGAGAAAGTGCGTTTGGATTTAAAACTGATGCGGGCGGCGATGAACCTTGAAAAACTCAATGCTGATTTATTTTGTATTTTAGCAAAGATGCAGAATTAAGGCGAAAATGCCTTTATTTGCCTGCAACAAGCATTATTAATAATTGTTAGGCGATGAATAAAAACACCTTGATTTTTACAGCGATATTATTTTGCGGCGCAACTGTAGTAGCGCAGGTGCGCCCGCAAGGCAACGGGCTGCAACCTGTTATAGCAGGTGGCAGCCCATCAACCGTAACAGCACGCCCTGCAGAGTTTTCCCATTCAATGGGCAGGGACAAACGTAACAAGCTAAAAGATAACTCGGGTATTCTCACCGGCGCTGACCAAATTGAAGCATACCTTCCCTATTTACAAGGCAAGCGGGTGGGGATGGTGATCAACCAAACATCGGTTATTGGCAAAAACCTGGCATTTAGCGTTGACAGCCTGGTGAAACTGGGTGTAGATATTAAAAAGATCTTCGGCCCCGAGCATGGCTTCCGCGGCAATGCTGCCGATGGCGGCAATGTAGGAGATACGGTTGATCCAAAAACCGGCATCCCGGCCATATCATTATATGGCAGCCGCAATCACAAACCCCGTCCCGACGATTTGAAAGGTTTGGACCTGCTGATATTTGATATGCAGGATGTAGGCGCGCGTTTTTATACCTATATCACCACTCTGCACTATGTAATGGAAGCTTGTGCCGAAAATAATTTGGAGCTGATGATACTTGACCGCCCCAACCCTAACGGCTATTTGGTTGATGGCCCGATACTGGATACTGCATTCCGCTCAAGCGTAGGCATGCACCCTATCCCTATCAGCCATGGCATGACCCTGGGCGAATACGCGCAGATGATAAACGGTGAAGGTTGGCTAAAAGGACATATCAAGTGCAAAATAAAGGTGGTAAAAGTGGCCAACTATACACATAATATGAAGTATCAGCCGCCCATTAATCCATCGCCCAATTTAAGCACTTATCAATCGGTACTGCTGTATCCCAGCATTTGCCTGTTCGAAGGCACCTCGCTTAGCCTTGGCCGGGGTACCGAATTTCCATTCCAGGTTGCCGGTAGTCCTTTATTAAAGGATAAATACAAATTCAGCTTTACGCCACACAGCATTCCGGGCGTGAGCGATAACCCGCCGCAAAAAGATGTAACCTGTTATGGCATAGATCTGCGAAAATATAATACCGATATATTCTGGAAAACAGGTAAGTTAAACCTGTCGTGGATTATAGATCTATATAAAGTATTCCCGGATAAATCGAAATTCTTTACTGCTTATTTCACCAAGCTTACAGGTTCGGAAGAAATGCGGAAACAAATAGAAGCCGGCAAAACAGAGCAAGAGATCCGCTTAAGCTGGGAACCGGCCTTAAGCAGGTATAAATTAATGCGGCAAAAGTACTTGCTTTATAAGTAAAAGCCTCACCCAAACCCTCTCCAAAGGAGAGGGCTTTAAAAGCAAATTGCTTTTCAGGGAAGTTCAGGAGAGTTTAGATAATTGTAATACTTAGTATTGTAGCGTATATGAGGATAGTATTTATGGGCACACCCGAATTTGCGGTGGCATCGCTTGAAGAATTGATAGCATCGGGGGCAAATATTGTTGGCGTGGTAACCGCGCCCGATAAGCCAGCCGGCAGGGGTAAAAAATTAAGCGAATCGGCCGTGAAGCAATATGCGGTTGCCCATAATATTAAAGTATTACAACCCGAAAAATTAAAAGATCCCACTTTTTTAGAAGAACTAAAAGCCCTGAATGCCGATCTGCAGGTAGTAGTTGCCTTCCGCATGCTGCCCGAAGTGGTTTGGAATATGCCCGAAAAAGGGACCATCAACCTGCATGCTTCCCTGCTGCCACAATACCGTGGCGCTGCCCCTATCAACTGGGCCATAATTAATGGTGAAAAAGAAAGTGGCGTAACCACCTTTTTCCTGAAGCACGATATTGATACCGGCAACATCCTGTTTACCGAAAAGGTAACCCTTACCGGCCAGGAAACTGCCGGCGATCTGCACGACCGCCTGATGAACAAAGGCGCGGGTTTGCTGGTGAAAACGGTAAAAGCCATAGAAAGTGGCCGTTATACCGAAATCTCGCAGGATAGCATTGAGGGAGTGGAAAGCAAACACGCGCCCAAGATCTTTAAGGATGATTGCCTTATCGATTTTAACCAACCGGTTGAAAAGGTATATAACCTGATCCGCGGGCTAAGCCCGGTTCCTGCCGCCTTTACTACCCTTAATGGCAAAACGCTTAAGATCTTCAACACCGTAAAAGAGGAAACTGAACCCGGCATACAACCCGGCGGCTTTTTAACCGACAGCAAAACCTATCTTAAATTTGCCTGCCAGAACGGCTTTGTAAAAGTAACCGACCTGCAGATGGAAGGCAAAAAGCGCATGGATGTGGAAGCATTTTTGCGTGGGGCGGGCTTATAGGCCGATGTGCAAATATGCAGATGTGCGCATACGCAGATGATACTTATTGAAGCCGATAGTTTTCTAACCTATACAAATAAGCAAACATTAAAGCAGTAGCCGCTGCACCAAAGCTATGCCACAGGAAATGCGTCCCCATAGCAAGTTGCGTATGGGCATCATAAATACGGAAAAACAAAGCTATCGCAAATGCCAGGAAAGCTAACGCCACCAGGTTCCAGTTATCAGCTTTGGTTTTTACCAATAACAATACCAGGGGCAATACCACCATTAAAACCATAATAGCATAGTTAATACTGATAGCAACCTGCGCGTAACGGGTTTGTAAAACCGGGTGCAATAACACTACTGCTGCTATAAATGTACCGAGCGCGATGATGCCGGAATACCATTTATCTGTCAGCTTCATCCAAAAATAAACACTCGCAGCTAAACACAAAAAAGCTATCGGCCCCCAATCCATTAATATAAAAAAGACCAGCGCCGCAGACCGTGATATACAATGCCGCCGATACATCCCACCAGCATCAGCCAAACCGCCGAACTTAGAAAAGTATAATTACGATCGAAACCCCTTAATTTAATTAACCAGTAAATTCCCGGCAGCAGGAAAAGTGCCGAGGTAACCATATTCCATGGTTCGGGAAACAGGTGGTGCAGGTTGGTTTCGGTATAAGGCATGCCACCATCGGCGGGATGAAGATTGTTTAGCATGTAATGCAGTTATAGGTTATTCAGTTCATCCATCAGGGCCTTGCTCACCTGGTTAAAGTAGCGCTTAACACCGTATCCCATCACCCATTGTATACCTTTGGTAGCATTGGTCAGGAATACCTCATCAGCTTCGTATAAAATTTCGGGGTTGATCTGTGCTTCGGTAACCGGGATATTATTCTTTAGGGCCAGGTTGATGACTACCTGCCGCATCACACCTTCCACACAACCCTCGCTTAGGGCCGGGGTGTATAAATGATCTTTATATAGCACAAAAACATTGGAGCTGCCGGCCTCGCACAGAAACTTATTTTGGTTCAGGATAAACACATCCTCCAGCCGTTGCTGATTTTTGTAGATCCCCGCCATCACGTAAACCAACGAATTGCACGATTTTATGTTCGACAAATAATTCAACGGCTTGCCTACTTCGGTAAATACATCCATGATCAGGCCCTTCTCGTTCAGGAAGTAGCGGGGCTCTTCCATTGGCTGTAGTTCGAGCGAGAAGCCGACCTTGTTTTGCGATGGTGTATATAAACCGTCCGATTCCCGGTAGACTGTAAGGCGCAAACGCCCGTGCTTACATTTATTACGTGTAGCTAAAGTTTCGGAACGATCTCTCAAAAACCACGCGTCCATGGCCGAATAGCCGTCCATCTTCAGGGCCTTCATGCCACGTTGCAAGCGGTCGGCGTGCAGATCGGCAAATTTTAGCTGGCCCTTCATCAGGCGCATGCTTTCAAACAAGCCATCCCCGTAACGGTATGAGCGGTTGGCTATACCCATTACTTTGGTATCGGCAGGTAAGATCTCGTCGTTAAAGTTGATAAATGCGGGCTTCATTAAATTTCTCCAAAACTACTATTTAACTATTTTGGTCTGCCATTGTTGTGGCATATCCGCGCCATTTTTTTAAAACCGAGTCAAAGTCCTGTGGTAAAGGGGCTTCAAAATAAATATCCTGTTTTTTTGATGGGTGCCTGAAGCCCAAACTTTGCGCATGAAGCGCCTGGCGCGGCATTATCTCGAAACAATTATCTACAAATTGCTTGTATTTATTAAACACGGTGCCCTTAAGTATTTTATCGCCGCCGTAGGTAGCATCGCTAAACAGCGGATGCCCGATATGCTTCATATGCGCGCGGATCTGGTGCGTACGACCGGTTTCCAGCTTACATTCGATAAGGGTTACGTAACCAAATCGCTCCAGCACCTTATAATGCGTTACCGACCATTTGCCTTTTTCCTCGGTATCGTAAATAGACATTACCCGCCTGTCGGCCACGCTGCGGCCAATGTAGCCGGTTACGGTGCCATCTTCGGCCAGGTCGCCCCATACCAGGGCGATATATTTACGGTTGATCGTATGCTCAAAAAATTGACGGGCCAGGTAGGTCATAGACCGCTCGTTCTTACTGATCAACAGCAAGCCCGAGGTATCCTTATCAATACGGTGCACCAAACCGGGACGGCCATCATTACCTGGCAAGGTGGGTAATTGCTGAAAATGATATACCAGCGCGTTCACCAGCGTACCGGTATAATTATTATAACCAGGATGCACCACCATACCGGCAACTTTATTCACGATCAGTACATCATCGTCCTCATAAACAATATCAATTGGGATATTTTCGGGATATACCTCAGTATCACGTGGTGGGTGTGGTAACACTACCGATATCACATCCAGTGGTTTTACCTTGTAACTGGCCTTAACGGGCTTATCATTTACCAGTACATTACCCTGGTCGATAGCGTTTTGTATGCGGTTACGCGAGGCATTCTCGATGCGATGCATCAAAAACTTATCAATGCGTAATAAAGACTGGCCTTTATCTACAACTACCCTTAAATGCTCGTAAAAGTCCTGTTCCTCAATATCTTGCAGGTCAGTATTATTTATCATGGGATGCAAAAATACTTGTTTTTTAATATTAAATACCTCATTATTGTTGAATAAATAAACCTCAGCCCTTTATGAAAAAACTTTACTCACTAATTATTGCCGGCGTATTAGTTATACCGGCATTAAAAAGCTATGCCCAAAGCAGTTCGTCCTCAAACGACGACGGCTTCAGTCAGCTAATTAAATCAAGTCCTGGCGATGCAACCAAATTATTACAAGCTTATGCCGAACCCATGTTTAAAGGTTTTGGCACCGGCCTAAACAGTGGTTGGAACAATACCGCCGCGACTAAAAAATTATTGCATTTCGATCTGCGTATTTCAGCAGCTGTAGCCCAGGTGCCTACCGGCGACCAGACATTTGATGTAACCAAGATCGGTTTGTCGAACAATCTGAAACCCGCCGACCCCAATAAAACTATTGCTCCTACCTTTGGGAATAACAATGATGTTGAAGGCCCAAAGATGAATATCATGAGCGATAACGGGACTACAGTTGTTAGCAGTTTTACCTTACCTAAAGGTGTTTTTAACTATGTTCCTGCCCCAAATATTCAACTTACCATTGGTTTAGTTCATCATACCGATCTTACTATCCGCACCGTTCCTAAAATCAATCTTGGCGATGATGCCGGTTCGGTTGGTATGATTGGTTTTGGTATTAAACACGATGTAATACAAGATTTTGCTAAAAAAGTTCCCAAACCATTTGATTTGGCTCTTGCTGTAAATTACAACCGTATTAACTATACTAAAACACTCAACGTTAAACCCGATGCAGGAAGCCAGCCTGCCGCCGGCCAATCAAGCGATTTTAGCAACCAACGTATCGAGGCGCATTTCGGTGGGGTAAATGTACAGGCTATTATTTCTAAAAAGTTGTTATTCTTTACTCCTTTCCTCGCGGTAGCTTATCAAACCGCCAGCACCGATTTGGGCGTTTTGGGTAATTATCCAATTGCATCAACAAATCCGTTGGCGCCAAATCAATATATTACCGTAACCGACCCTGTACACATTAACGAAACCAGTGTAAGCGGCATGCGCGCCGACCTTGGTTTCCAGCTTAATTTAGCAATTTTGCGTATCTATGCATCCGCAAGCACAGGCCAGTATATATCGGCAAATGCCGGTATTGGCTTCGGCTTCTAAAACTCAATGCAAAAAATAGAATTAGAGATCTTCAGCCCCGTTCATCAAATAAAGCATCCGCTGCTTGATGAAAAGGGGCTGAAGCTTTTTATCAAGCGCGACGACCTGATCCATCCCCTTATATCGGGCAATAAATGGCGCAAGCTAAAATATATCCTCGCAAAGGCACAATCTGAAAGTAAAACCCACCTGGTAACTTTCGGCGGCGCTTATTCCAATCATCTATTAGCTACGGCAGCGGCGGCGGCAAAGTTCGGCTTCCAATCAACTGGCATTGTACGCGGCGAAGAAGTTAACAACGACACCCTGTTTATGTGCCGCCTGCATGGCATGCGGTTGTTATTTATCGACAGAGACAGTTATCGCGATAAACCTGCATTGTTTCAAAAATATTTTGGCAATGATGCCGACGCCTTTTTTATAGATGAGGGTGGCGCATCAGCCGAAGGGGCTAAAGGTTGCAGCGAACTGGTTACCGAGTTACCCCAAACCTACACCCACCTTTTTTGCGCCTGCGGAACGGGTACCACAGCAGCCGGTATTATTAATGGCATTGCAGCACATCAACTGCCGACCAAATTTCACGGCATCCCTGTTTTTAAGGGTGGCGATTTTATGCGTGATGAAATTGCTAAATATTTAATACCTCACCCTTCCCTTTCCGAAAGAACGGATTCGTATCACTTGCACACCGATTACCATTTTGGCGGATACGGCAAGACCACACCGCAACTCATCGATTTCATTAAAGCGTTTATCGCGTCAACCGGCATCCTGATCGAACCCGTGTACACCGGCAAAATGCTGTACGCGATATTCGACATGGCCCGTAACAATTATTTCAATCCCGGCGATGAGATACTGGTCATCCACAGTGGCGGCATCTGGGGTTTGCTGGGAATGAAAGAGAAATTTTAAATGTGCAAATATGCGGATGTGCAGATATGCAAATTAGAAATTTACGGGCATTTGCACATCTCCACATTTGCACATCTGCATATTTGTCCCCTATACTAAAACCCTATCCGGTACAAAAACCAACTTTAAATTGTTTAAACCTATTTTTTACCACATCGGTTCAAAAACCGCTTAAATTAGCTTGTTTGAGGGTTTTTAGGTAAATTTGAGCAAACCAATTTACCTATGTATAACCTGAATATCAGTCCCGAGCACGTTGGCACAACCTTGGGTAAGCACATCCTGGCCGATGGCTTCGACCTTACTTTCGACATGGAAAAAAGCGAAGGCGTTTACATTTACGACTCGAAGTATAACCGCCGCCTGTTAGACTTTTTTACCTGCTTTGCCTCGGTGCCGTTGGGCTACAATCACCCCAAAATGCTGGGCGACGATGCCTTTACCCGCAACCTGATGCTGGCCGCGCTGACCAACCCATCCAACTCGGATATTTATACGCAGCAGTACGCACAGTTTATGGATACTTTCGATAGAGTGGGTATACCATCCTACCTGCCCCATGCCTTTTTTATAGCCGGCGGTGGATTGGCTATCGAAAACGCCCTGAAAACTGCCATGGATTGGAAGGTGCAGAAAAACTTTGCTAAAGGACATAAAGTGGAGAAGGGTTTCCAGGTTTTGCATTTTGAACACGCGTTTCATGGTCGCACGGGTTATACCTTAAGTTTAACCAATACCATTCCCAATAAAACTAAGTGGTTTGCCAAATTCAACTGGCCGCGGGTAAGTACGCCAATGATGCAGTTCCCCCAAACCGAAGAAAATCAGCAGGATGTACAGCAACTTGAGGCTGCATCGATAGCGCAAATTAAACAAGCTTTTAAGGACAACCCTGATGAGATCTGTGCCATTATTATCGAACCTATCCAATCCGAAGGCGGCGACAACCACCTGCGTGTAGCGTTTATGCGTCAACTACGCCAACTGGCCGATGAACATGAAGCGCTGTTAATTTACGATGAGATCCAGACCGGCGTAGGCCTTACCGGTAAATTCTGGTGTCATGAGCATTTCGGTGCGGATGCTCAGCCTGATATCATTGCCTTTGGTAAAAAGATGCAGGTATGCGGCATTTTGGCCGGCAAACGGGTTGACGAGGTAGAGGGAAACGTATTCCGGGTGCCGTCGCGCATTAACTCAACCTGGGGCGGTAACCTTACAGATATGGTACGCTCATCCAAAATTATGGAGATCATCGAAGAGGATAAACTCTGCGATAATGCCGCCAATATGGGCGCTTATCTGCAACAGCAATTAACAAAACTGTCTGAAAAATACGAGGTTATCAGCAATGTACGCGGACGGGGTTTACTCACTGCTTTCGACTTCCCCGATAAGGAGAAACGCGACTTATTTATACAAAAAGGCATGGAGCATAACGTAATGTTTTTGGGATGCGCCGATAAAACCATCCGCTTTAGGCCGGCGCTTATAATGGAGCAAAAACACATTGATGAGGGCCTGCAGGTTATGGAAAAAATAATAAGCCACTTATAATGTAAAAGCAGTGTAATAATATTGCTACAAGCCTCATATTTTATAGTATATAATACTATTTTTTGCGTGGAAGATACTATAATTGCCGCTATGTGCGTTTCTCGGATATACGCGCATATACACTATACTATTTTTTATCGCACTCCCTAATTTATTGTGCTATTGATGTACTATCTACTACTATTCTATTCTGTTTAATTAGGGGAGCTACACACTATTATGAGCAAACAAACTGAAAAATTAAAGAAACAATTAATTGAGATTTCCGAAGTGGTGAACTTGTTTAAATCTGAAGCCGTACAGGTGAAGGTGATTGACAAGCTGTTGGAGGTGATGATTGACGCGGAAAGATCGGATGCCGATACAAATGATGCGCTACACAAAAAAGGACCTAAGCAAAAAAGCAACGAATCTAATTACGAGCATGGAGCCGGCCGCAAAAAGCCCGGGGCTACCAAAGTACTAAACCAGTTATTAACCGGTACCGACTTTTTTGAGACCCACCGTTCCATATCGTCTATTGCCGATTACTGCAAAACCAATTACGATTCTGATTTTAAAACATCCGAACTATCGGGTATCCTTTTAAAATTAGCTAACGAGCATAAGCTAAAACGCGAACGCAGCAATACCAACAACCGCTTTGAGTATGTGAAAGCGTAAGCCAGCAAGGTTTAAACAAAAACGCCCCGGTAATTTACCGGGGCGTTTTTGTTATAGGGATACGTTATTGTTTAAAATTTGAAAAGCAGGGATAGTGCTCCTATTAATGTTTGCTCCCGTGCTCCGTTACAAATCCTCGCCGTCCAGCGTACCACCCCACCACGGCTGCGGGTTTTCCACTGCGCCCGGGTTTATATTGAACGATTGTGCACCTACTCTACAAACTTCTCGGTGGCTACACCAAAACGATTCAGAAAATCCACACCCTCATCGCTGGCTAAACCCTTATACTCAGCATACGAGTAACGGTAGTATACCTGCTTCACCCCTGCCGAATAGATCAACCGGGCACAAGCCAAACAAGGCGATAGCGTAGTGTACAAAGTAGCCCCATCCAAACGGGTGCCGTTTTTCACGGCATATAATATGGCATTTTCCTCGGCATGTAGTGCAAGCGAACAACTCCCCTTCGAGTCGCGCGCGCAACCGGTCTCCGGCCATTCCTCGTCGCAATTATGTGTTCCGGATGGCGGGCCATTATACCCGATAGAAATAATGCGCGTATCCTTAGCCAGCACCGCGCCCACCTGCGCCTTTACGCAATGCGACCGCTTGGCCAGATCAGCCGCAAGGTTCATAAATATATGTCCGAATGAGGGTTTATTCATCAGAGATTTGTTGATTAGAGATCAGTATAAATAATTAGAGGTTAAAAATTAGCATGAAGATACTAATCTCTAACCTCTAATCAACTAATCTCTAAATATTAGTGCCCGCCCGATACTTCAACAGTATCAAAGTCAATACCTTGTGTTTTAAGTTCTTTTTTAGCCCTGATAGCGTAAAATGCCAGGTAAACAAAGCAGGCAACACCTACCAGGTACGAGAATTGTATACCCAGGAAATGGTCGGCCAGGTAACCTTGCAGCAAGCTGATAAAGCCACCACCCATGATCATCATGATCAGGAAGCTGGAACCCTCGTTGGTATGGCGGCCCAAACCGGTTACGGCTAAGGTATAAATACATGGCCACAGTGTAGAGCAGAACAGCCCTACACTAACAAAGGCAAATACGCTTACCATACCGGTAGTGAACATGCCGATAAATAGTGCTGCTATTGCACATCCTGAGAAGATGAGCAACTGGCGGGCCGGATTACCACGGCTCAGCAAGTCGGCAATAATTAGTACCACTACCACTGCGGCGTAAATATAAAATGGTGTAATATCGTGCTGGGCTATTTTGTTTACCGCTAAAAATACCGCGAAGGCAATGTATGGCATGATAAAACGCAGGATCTTTTTAGCACCGCCCGACAGGTCGAAGGCGCCGATAGATGCAGTCCAACGACCGATCATTAAACTGGCCCAGTATAACGAGATAAAAGGCGCGATGTTGGCCGTAGGTACATTCAGCTTTTCTTTCATATAAGCCGGCAGGTTACTGGCTGTTGAAACTTCCACCCCTACGTAAACAAATATGGCGATCATACCCAGCGATAATTGCAGGTAATTGATGGCGCTTTTACGGTCGCCCTGAAGCGGTGGGGCTACATCTGTTGGGCTGCTTACCACTTCTTCGGTAATGTTTTCAATTTTATTGGGTACCGATGAAAACTTGAAGATGATGGCCACCAATATAAAAGCCGCGCCCAGTATTAAATAAGGGAATTTCACCGCGCTGATATCGGCAACATGATCTGAACCGGCTGCCACCGAACCAAAAATGGCCCAGCTAACCAACAGCGGCCCAATGGTTGTACCAAAGTTATTGATACCGCCGGCCAGGCTTAAACGTTGCGCGCCGGTTTTAGGATCGCCCATGGCAACCGCTAAGGCGTTGGCCGCAATTTGCTGTAACGAGAAGCCCAAACCTACAATAAACAAGCCGGTGATCATAATGTAAAACGAAGCGCTTTCTGCCGCAGGGTAAAACAACAAGGTCCCCAGTGCCGAAAGCACCAAACCCGCCGCGATACCATTTTTATAACCAAAGTGGTTAAGAATATCGCCCCCGCGTGCTTTTGAAATAAAGAAGTAAATAAGCGAACCTACGGTATAAGCAAAGTAAAACGCGAACGATATCATTTGCGATTGCCATTGCTCCAGGTTTAGCTTCTCCTTAAATACAGGGATTAAAATGTCGTTACTTGCGGCTACGAAGCCCCAAAAAAAGAATACAGTGATCAACGTCAGCAATGCCGAACCATAGTTCTTGCTGTTACTTTGCGCCATAAGGTAATTTTTTAAAATTGGTGTTTAAAGGACACTAACATAAGCTAATTTTTTATTATTCATGGATATTTTTATAAATTAAAATCGAACGGGGATTTTCTTTGTTTAACATATAAAATGCATATTCGCATACTTTAAACTATCAACAAGCCTGTTAGTAAATGATAGAAGCTATAATATCGGGTATCGGGATCGGATTAGTGCTGACGTTTTTAACAGGCCCGGTTTTCTTCGCGTTAATTAAAACCAGTATCCAAAAAGGCTTCCACGCCGGTATGGCCCTGGCTTTGGGCGTTGTAACCAGCGATGTGGTTTTTGTTGGCGCTATCCTTTTCGGCTCCCAGTTTTTTGATGTAGATCCCAAAACCAAAATATATGCGGGTATAGTAGGCAGCGTTATTTTGTTTGGCATCGGCCTGCACTATATCTTTAAAAAAGCCGATGTAAACTTCAAAACCACCACTCCCAAACGTATCCGCAAAGCGGGTTTTTTCCTGAAGGGTTTCTTGATGTGTATTTTTAACCCAACTATACTTTTCCACTGGATAACCGTTATTGGTACCGCCAGTACTATTTATCATCAGGGTATCCCAAACCGCGGATTGAAACTGGCCACCATGTTCCTTACAGTGCTCATCGTGCAGTTCGGCATGGATTGCACCAAAGCCTTTTATGCCAATAAACTGCGCGAGCGCATATCCGAGAAACTGGTGCACCGCCTTAACGAGGTGGCTGGTATTGCACTTATTATTGCTTCGTTGATTTTGGTTGATAAGCTGGTGACGCACTTTGTGTTCTCGCCGATGTCGTAAGCCTGCGGCAGTGATCAGTGATTAGAGATTAGTTGATCGGTCCCGATGTTTGTGTCGTTACAAACACTACCTGCACAACCGTTCAAGATAAACCTGATCGCAGTGGAAACCCCGCAAGCGTGCGTTAGCTTGTGCCGGTGGCAAGCGCGGAGTTATAACGGAGAGCAGGAACAAACATTAATAGCAGTACAGGTATTGCTTTTCAAATTACTTCTACTAAACACAAAACCTTTCGCCTTTAACCTTTCATCTACCTCAAAAAATATTTTCACTTTCCCGGTGATACTTTGTTAATTTAACGCACTTAGTATTAAATGCACAGGCTTATGGCAGCAGATGATATTTTAGCACACAGCAATCAGCAGCTTTTTACAAATTTGTACCTGTCGGCTTTCCCCATTGTGGCAAGGTATGTAAGCCATAGGGGTGGTTCGGTTGATGAGGCCAGGGACGTTTTTCACGACGCGGTGATGATCTGGTACGAACGGCACGTTGAAGCCGTGGATGCAACACGGAATAACAAAGCTTATTTAATAGGCATAGCCAAACACCTATGGTTGAAAAGCTACCGGGAACATAGCCGCTATATCCCGCTTGATGAAGCCGGACCGACTGATTTGCCTGCGCATGATGAGCAGCAGCCTATCAGCAACAAAATACTGCACTACCTGGAAGCAACCGGGCAAAAATGCATGGACCTGCTGAAGAGTTTTTATTACGACAAGCTGCCGATGACTGATATCGCCCGCGCATTCGGCTTTTCGGGCGAGCGTTCGGCCACGGTGCAGAAGTTTAAGTGTTTGGAAAAAGTAAGGGAAACAGTTAAAAGTAAATCGCTGACGTATGAGGACTTCGTTGAATAAACTACAGGAGATAGAGCAGTACCTGATACGCGAAGGCGATATAGCCGACCGCCTGGTTTTTGAAGCCCGCACCATTGTAGATGTGGATCTGGCGGGGGAGGTTAGCCTGCAAAAGGAAACTTACGCGGTGATTAGCCAATATGGCCGTCGTAGGTTAAAAGCCGAGTTAGACGCGGTGCACCAACAGTTGTTTACGCTATCGCGATACCAAAGTTTCAGGGAAAAGATATTGGGATTATTTAAGTGATATAAGGTCTGGTCGGTTTAAGCCCTCCCTGCCACAACACAGCCCTACGCACCCCTCCCAGGGGAGGGAACTAACATACAAAACCATAAATTTTATGAATATCGATAAAAATGAATTCCGCAAATATGCGGTGGGGCATTGCCATGTCCAAAAATTCGCGGTCGACCGCTACATTGCCGGTGTGGAAACGGGCACGCCACGCATGTCGATGACGCCCTACATTACCGAAGAGCGCCCATTGAACGTTGCCCAAATGGATGTCTTCTCGCGGTTGATGGTAGATCGCATCATCTTTTTGGGTACCGCGGTAGAAGACCATATGGCCAACGTGATTCAGGCGCAATTGCTGTTCCTGCAGTCTACCGACAGCAAAAAAGATATCCAGATGTACATTAACTCGCCGGGCGGCTCGGTATATGCCGGGTTTGGGATCTATGATACCATGCAACTCATCAGTAACGATGTAGCCACCATCTGCACAGGCATGGCGGCCTCTATGGCGGCCAACCTATTGTGCGGCGGTGCGGCAGGCAAGCGCTCGGCCTTGAAGCATTCGCGCATTATGCTGCACCAACCATCAGGCGGCGCGCAGGGACCTGCATCGGATATAGAAATTACTGCCAGGCAGATACTAAAGATCCAGAAGGAACTATACACCATCGTATCCGAACACAGCGGCCGCAGCTACGAAGAAGTGCACCAGGCATCCGACCGGGATAACTGGATGACGGCACCTGAGGCGCAGGAGTTTGGGATTATTGATGAGGTGCTGGCGCGAGTGGTGGCCTAACCACCTAACCCAACGTCATCCTGAGCGATAGCGAAGGATCCCCGGTTGGCAGAGCGGAAATGCTTAGCCGACCTTCCTGTTTGGGATCCTTCGCTATCGCTCAGGATGACGAAACTTATTTAACGAAGAAAGGCGCTTGAGAGCGCCTTTCTTCGTTAATATATTTTACTCCCCCTTTAGGGGCCAGGGCCTACATATACGCCCTTTGATTCTTACCTTCCATCCAGTTTACAAAAGCGCGGTTCACAATTTTGTTGCCGCCCGGGGTTGGATAATCGCCGCTGAAGTACCAGTCGCCTAAATGATCGGGGCAAGCGGTGTGCAGGTTTTCAAGGGTTTGGTAAATCACTTTAACTTCGGCATTAGTGCCTTTAGGTGTAATGATCTGCGCAATACGGTCGGATATTTCCTGGTCGGTAAATGGCTCGTAGATAGCTTTTACGTAGTTCTGCACCTGTTCTTTGGGCAGCAGCAGGCTGTCTTTACATTTCTGGTATACGTCGGCCAGCACAGCTTCCATGCCGTTTTCCCTTAGCAAACTTACGGCTGCTTCAAAAGCTACAAACTCGCCCATACGGCTCATGTCGATGCCGTAGCAATCCGGGTAACGGATCTGCGGCGCCGATGATACGATCACGATCTTTTTAGGGCCAAGCCTGTCCAGTATCTTCAGGATGCTTTGCTTTAGTGTAGTACCACGCACAATCGAATCGTCCAAAGCCACCAGCGTATCCGTGCCATTTTTTATAACACCGTAGGTGGTGTCGTATACGTGGGCCACCATTTCGCCGCGGTCGGCATCGTTGGTAATAAACGTGCGCAGCTTCACGTCCTTTATGGCCAATTTCTCTAAGCGGGGCGCAATGGCCAACACTTCGGTCAGTTCTTCGTCGCTTATTTTATCCTCGCGGTTTAGCAGGGCATCACGTTGATACTGCTTAATATATTTATGCACCCCTTCGGCCATGCCGTAGTAAGCAACCTCGGCTGTATTGGGGATAAACGAGAACACCGTGTTCTTAACGTCATGGTCTACCGCTTCCAGTATTTGCGGGCATAACAAACGGCCCAGTTGTTTACGTTCGCGGTAAATGGCGGCGTCGCTGCCGCGCGAGAAATAGATACGTTCGAACGAGCACGATTTCTTTTCCTTTGGTTCACTAAACTGGTCTTCGGTTATACGGCCGTTCTTTTTCACAACCAGGGCATGGCCCGGTTTTATCTCGCGGATATCCTCGAAAGCTACATTAAAGGCCGTTTGTATGGCAGGGCGCTCAGAAGCAGCCACTACAATTTCATCGTTATAATAGTAATAAGCAGGGCGTATACCAACCGGATCGCGCATTACAAAGGCGTCTCCATGGCCCAGTATGCCAGCTATGGTATAACCACCATCCCAGCTCTTGGCCGATTTCTTCAGTATCTTGGCCACGTCCAGATCGTTAGCGATCATTTTGCTGATCTCCTTATTATCGTCCATGCCCTCGCGCTTGTACTGGTCGAACAAGCCTTGGTTTTCGGTATCTAAAAAGTGGCCTATTTTTTCCAGCACGGTAACGGTATCCGCTTTCTCTTTCGGATGTTGGCCCAGGTCGTATAGTTGTTGCAACAGCTCATCAACATTGGTCATGTTGAAGTTACCGGCAATTACCAGGTTACGGGTTTGCCAGTTGTTTTGGCGCAGGAAAGGGTGGCAGCTTTCTATCGAGTTTTTGCCATGGGTACCGTAACGCAGGTGGCCCAGTAAAACCTCGCCGGTGAAGCTTACGTTTTCCTTCAGCCATTCGGCATCCTGCATTTTTTCAGGCGACTCCTTTTGTATGTCGGCAAATTTCTTTTGGATGTACTCAAAAATGTCGGCTACCGCGCTTGGGGCCATGCTCCGGTGGCGGCTGATGTAGCGCTTGCCCGGTTCAATGTCCAGTTTAATGGTGGCAACACCGGCGCCATCCTGGCCACGGTTATGCTGTTTTTCCATTAAAAGGTACAGTTTGTTAATGCCGTACAGCGCTGTGCCGTACTTTTTCTGGTAGTATGATAGTGGCTTTAGCAGACGGATAAAAGCCACACCGCATTCATGCTTGATCGAATCGCTCATGATTGTTATTGAGCCCGCAAAGTTAAAATTTTCAACCTATAATCCACTATACCGATTGTCATTAAAAAGCATTAATAAACTCCTGCTTTGTGTAACATATACAATACGTGCGGTTTGCGCTGATGGTTGTGCTGTATTTGCTGAATAGTTTTGGGTATTGCTCCGGTCATTATCACCTATTCGTTATGCGAAGTAAATGTTGCCGGTTATAAAAAAGTTAACACAATGTAACATAATTTACTAATTTTTTTAAGTTAATTATTTAATTATCAACTACTTAACTTAAAAACCAGCGTAAACTATGTTACATTGCACCCATACACTCAACTAACTTATTTACAGGCATTTGTGATTTATCCGGGCGTTGCCTGCGGCCCGGGCTATCCGCTCATACTGCACAGGGCCTTAGCCACGGGCCGGTATCCGCTCTTATCCCTAACGCGGTGTTCACCAGTATGTCATTGCTGTGGAGCGGAAAGGATTGGATGCGTAAAAGGGCGACGTGGCAATCTCGTCGCGTGTAAACTTACTACGAGATTGCCGCGCTATCGCTCGCAATGACAATTTTTAATTATGTTAGTTTAGAATAATTGCAGGCACTTACAACTTCTCTCCGTGCTGCGAGATATCCAAACCAAGGGTCTCTTCCTCTTTAGTTACACGCAAAGGCTGTATCATATCGGTAACTTTCAGCAGCAACATCGAACCGAAGAACGCGAACAGTGAAACACCGATCAGCGCGCCCAGTTGCACCAGGAACAGGTGCGTTTCGCCAAAGAACAGGCCATTGCCGGTAATGTTGGCGGCATTGATGTTTTTATGGGCAAAAACGCCGGTAAGCAGCATACCCACCATACCGCCCACACCGTGGCAAGGAAAAACATCCAGTGTATCATCAATCGCGGTACGGGTGCGCCATTCAACTACCAAATTACTTACAATGGCCGATATGATACCGATAGCCAGCGAGTGCGGTACCGATACAAAGCCAGCCGCCGGGGTAATGGCTACTAAACCAACTACCGCGCCGATACAGGTACCCATGGCCGATGGCTTACGGCCGCGCACAGTATCAAAAAATATCCAGGTGATACCTGCCGCCGCCGATGCCGCCATACTGGTAGCTAAAGCTGTAACAGCCAATGGGGTAGCACCAAATGCCGAACCTGCATTAAACCCAAACCAACCAAACCATAACAGGCCGGTACCGATCATTACATAAGTGATCCGCGCCGGTGAGTGGGTGCTTTCGTTACGTTTTTTCAAATACAAGGCAGATGCCAGCGCCGCCCAGCCGGCCGACATGTGTACTACTGTTCCGCCGGCAAAGTCCAGTACGCCCAGTTTGGCCAAAAAGCCATCCGGGTGCCAGGTAGCATGCGCCAACGGCGAGAAGATAAATATCGAGAACAGGCAAAGGAAGATCACGTACGATTTAAAGTTGATCCTTTCGGCAAAGGCACCGGTGATCAGCGCCGGGGTGATGATCGCGAATTTCAACTGGTACATCGCGAACAGCAGGATCGGGATGGTTGGGGCCATGCGCCAGGTGCTGTCGCCCAGCATGCCTTTCAGCATAAAAAAGGTGCGCGGGTCGCCTATAAAGCCGCCAATACTATTACCAAAAGCCAGGCTAAAGCCAAATACCACCCACATTACGGTTACAATCACCATACAGATGATGCTTTGCAGCATGGTTGATATTACGTTTTTCTTATTCACCATCCCGCCGTAAAAGAAGGCAAGGCCGGGGGTCATAATTAAAACCAGCGCGGTGGCGGTTAGCATCCAGGCGGTATCGGCCGCGTTTATGGTTGATACTTTTGTGTTATGAACGTCAATCGACGGAAAGATAAAAGATAATACCAGGATAACCAACACCAGGCCAAAGGGGATAAAACGCTTCATTGTATATAGGCTTAATAGAATTTCATTTTCTGGGCACAAATTAGTAATATTTTTAAAAAAACTAACAAAAATTAACAATTTCTTTAAAAAAACACCAATGATGTTAAAATACTATAAAAACATCGTAATAAAGCAGAAAAAAAGGCCTTCAAAAGCCAAAAAAATCAAAAAATCATGATCTATATTTTATAAAATCTACCACATTTTGCAGATCCATCATCATATACCTGCAATTAATCATACATCAAACCCAATTATTTAAATTAAATTTGTCGCAAATAGTGGTTAAGAAAATTAAAATATCACTCCGATGGAGTTTGCCGGGAAGAAAATCCGGTTTTTAGAAATATCTTGCAATATAATCGGGGAAGATGCCGATAAAAACCAGTAAAAAAGTAATAATTGCCGACGCTATTAACAGGCTTTGGCTGGTAACAATGTATTCGTGGTTATCGTCGGACTTGCGCAGGAACAGATACAGCGGCACTTTGATATAGTAAAACAGGGCTACAACTGTAGTTAAAGCTCCTGTTGCCATTAACAACATCAGCAAAGTATTATGGCTTTGCTGGTAAGCTGTATAAACCGACTGGAACACCAATACCTTACCTATAAAACCCGCGGTTACCGGCAGCCCGGTGAGCGATATCAATACCATTACAAAGCAAACCGAGGCGGCAGGTAGTTTAAAGCCCAAACCTTTATAATCGTCTACCTTTTCGGCAGCGGTAATATTATTAAAGTACGATGCCAGCATTAGCGCGGCGATATTGGCTACAGCGTAAACCGCCAGGTAAAATACCAGCGCTTTGATCCCTTCCGCGTTAAAGGCCGCGATAGCCATCAGGGCAAAGCCGGTATGCCCTATGCTTGAATAGGCCAGTATACGCTTAACGTTTTTCTGCATCACGGCAGCAAAGTTGCCCGCTATCATGGTAATGAGCCCGATTACGGATAAAAACAACCGGAAATCGAACACCGGCAAACTACCGGGCGCCATAAACGGTGCTATTAAATGCAGCAGCATGCCAAAGGCGGCTATTTTAGGCAGGGTTGATAACCAGGCTGTAACCGGTGTGGCTGCCCCCTGGTAAACATCGGGCACCCAAAAGTGCATAGGCACGAACGAGAGTTTGAAGCCCAAACCCGCAAAAAACAATACAATTGCAAAGGCAACACTTAACCCGTTTACTTTGGCCAGTCCTAACACAAACTCAGGCGCGAAAATATCCGTACACCCGGTAAAAGCATAAAGCAGCGATATGCCATACAGCATCACCGCCGACGAAGCCGCGCCGAACAGCACGTATTTCAAGCCTGCACCCGCGCTAAAGCCCTGTTCTGATTTATAGGCCACCATCAGGTACGATGCCAGCGACACAAACTCTACCGACAGGTATATCGACAGCAGATTGACCGACATCAGCATTAAATGCAAACCCAAAATAGAAGCAATGGCAATGGCATACAGATCGGATAAACCCTTTTTGTGTGCCCGCAGTTGCTTATCCCAGGCAAAATACATGAGTAATAATATGCTTACCACATCGGTAATCAGTTTAAACAATACCGTTGTGCGGTGCAGCAGCAACATCCCGCTAAACAGCGGCCGCACTTCGGCAGCGGGCATATAATACTGGATCACATCCTGCGCTATCACAAATACCATCCCCACTACGGCTATGATCCGGCAAATTGCAGCCGCGTTGCGGGTATAAACCAGCCCGGTTATCAACACCAGCAAAAACAATGCGCTCAAATAAACTTCGGGCATAAAGAAGTGCAGGCTGCTTAGCGCGCCATCTAACTGCGATGATATGTAGGGCAACAGGTTTTGCATTTATTTGGCCATAAAATTGGTGGTAACATGCACCAGCGCCAGTACCGAATCATTTATCTTATCAAACACCAGTGATGGCATAATACCCAGGCACAGGGCCAGCAAAGCCAACGGCAGCAGGGTAATGGTTTCGCGCAGGTTCAGGTCGGTTAAGGCCAGTTTCCAGATATCGCCGCCTTTCAGCAATTCCTTACCAAAGAACATGCGTTGCAGCGTCCATAAAAAGTAAGCGGCACTTAGCAAAATACCTATCGCACCGCAAACAGCCATCCATTGTGGCAGCAGTCCGTTAAAACTATGCGACTTGAAAGCGCCCGCCAGCGAGAAAGCCTCGGCCACGAAGGCCGAAAAGCCTGGCAAACCCAGCGATGCGAAAAAGGCGATCATCACATAAACCGTATAACGTGGCATCAATGTGCTTAAACCCCTGAAATTGTATATATCCCTGTCATGCACCCGGTTGTAAACCACCCCTACCAAAAAGAACAGCATAGATGATAAAAAGCCGTGGCTCACCATTTGCATCATGGCCCCGGCAATACCTTCGGGTGTTAACGACGCGATGCCCAACAGCACAAAACCCATGTGTGATACTGACGAGTAGGCGATCAACCGCTTCAGATCGCGTTGGGCCAGCGCGTTCAGCGCGCCGTAGATGACGGAGATAATGCCTAACAAACCCAGCCAGTAGGCTGATGATATGGCCACATCCGGAAAGATGCCGGTACAGATACGGATGATACCGTAACCGCCTATTTTTAGTAACACGCCGGCCAGGATAATTGATACTGGCGTTGGCGCCTCCACGTGCGCGTCGGGCAGCCAGGTGTGCAATGGCACTACCGGCACCTTAATGGCAAAAGCAATAAATAATATGATAAAGCCCAGCGTACGGGCATGCATCCCGAACAGGGTATACTGGCTAACTACATCGAAAATGGAACCTGGGATATAGTTAGCCGGGTTCATCATAGTAACCATGTTAAAGGTGTGATTCCCCGTTACCGGATCTTTTACCGACAGGTACAAACCGATCATCACCAGCAACATAAACACCGAACCGAACAACGTATACAGGAAGAACTTAATGGCTGCGTATTCGCGCCGTACACCGCCCCACATACCAATGAGGAAGTATAGCGGCAATAGCATCAACTCGTAGAACAGGTAAAACAGGAAGAAATCCAGCGCGCAGAATACGCCGATAACGGCCATATCCAGCATCAGGAACAAAACAAAGAACCCCTTTAGGTTACTTTTGATTTCCCACGAGGCCAGCGCCGCTACCACCATCACCAGCGATGACATGAGCAGCAAGGCTACCGATACCCCATCTATCCCAATAAAATAATCTATCTGCAGTTTGGTATCGCCAAGGCTTAGGTTAATCCAGGGCAATTTCTGCACAAACTGGTACCCACCCTCGGTGTTGATGCCACCAAAGCCGGCGCCCGTTTTAAAATTACAGTAGATCCAAACCGCAAGGCACAGTTGTACCAGCGTAGCGCCAAGTGTTATATATTTAAAACTCCCCCGCCAAGCCGATGGCATCACCCAAATAACAAGGGCGAAAAGCACGGGGACAAATATCAGCAGCGTTAATATATTCATCAGGTTCAGATCAGAATTTTATAAATAAACAGGGCCAGTATTACGGCCAGCATACTAAACAGGTAATACTGCACCCGTCCGTTTTGAAAGCCACGGACAAAATTAGCTATCGCCACCACCAAAGCGGCAACACTATGCAAAAATCCGTCGACAATGTACTTATCCAGCCATTTAGCCAGCGAACCGAGCGATCGTGTTGCCCGCTCAATCAAATGGATAAAGCCGTCGATAACGTTTTTATCTATCCAAAACAAGGCGCTTCCAAGGCTCATCACCGCTTTAACAATTATGGCATTGTAAAACCTATCGATATACCATTGGTTGTACGATAGCTTGAACAGGAATGTATGCTGGGGCAACGCGGCCCTTTTTTGCGATACATAAATGCTATAAGCCCAATACACCACAAACACGCTGGCCAGGGTTACCCCTACCGGGATAATGGTATGGTACGGATTGATCCGCGATAACTGATCAACCACGGCAAGGCCTTTCAGCACCCATGCATTTTCATAAAAGAAAGGGTTGATGGAAAATACCGGGAATAAGCAGCAGATAGCCAAAAAGCCCAAAGGCAGCTTGTAAGCCCAACCGCCATCGGTAAAATGTGTTTTGATAGCCGGGTTAACCCGCTCCTGCTCAAAGTGCCCGAAGAATACCCTGAAGATGATCCGGCCAACGTAAAAGGCGGTCATTACACCGCTCACCAATGCCATCACGGGTACAATGCTGTATATCCAGCTTTTGCCGCCGGCCCATTCAAAGGCTTGTATCAGGATACCATCTTTTGAAAGGTAACCGGTTGTTAAGGGCGCGCCAATAAGCGCCAGCGCGGCAATGCTGCATACCACAAAAGTAAACGGCAACTTTTTGCGCAGGCCACCCATATACAGGATATTCTGCGGGTCGATATCCAGGTTATGCTCCTCCTTCAGGTGTTGCATCTCATGAATGATGATACCCGCCGACAGGAACAGTAAACACTTAAAAAACGCGTGCGTAACCAAATGGAACAACGATGAGGCATAAGCCCCAACTCCCATAGCCATTACCATAAAACCCAGTTGCGATATGGTTGAATAAGCCAGTATCCGCTTCAGATCGTTTTGAGTTAGGGCGATGGTAGCCGCCATAAAAGCGGTAAAGCAGCCGATAATAGCCAGCAGATCTAACTGAGCGCCATTGAAGAACGGGTAAACCCGCCCCAATAAAAATACACCCGCTGCCACCATGGTAGCAGCATGTATCAACGCCGAAACGGAGGTTGGCCCCTCCATCGCGTCGGGCAGCCAGGTATGTAGCGGGAATTGTGCAGACTTAGCCGCCACAGCTAAAATAATGCCACCGCAAGCTATCCATTGCCAAAACGGCGACATGGCGGTGTCCTGGTTCATCCAGTAGGTATCTTTTACTACCAGGCCGTTACTGCCAAACAGCACATCGATATCGAAGGTGTGGAAATGCGCATAAAGGATCATGATACCCGCCAGCAGACCGATATCGCCTATCCTGTTCATAATAAACGCCTTCTTGTTGGCTTGCACGGCCTTGTCGCGGGTATTCCAGAAACCAATAAGCAGGTACGATGAAAAACCCACCAGTTCCCAAAAAGCATAGAGCAGCACCATGTTATCGGCCACTACTAAGGCCAGCATGCTGAAACAAAAGAAGCTGAGATAGGTAAAGTAACGGCCAAAATTAGGATCTCCCTTCATATAGGCTGTGCCGTAAATATGTACCGGCAAGGCTATCACGGTAACTAACAGCAACAGCAAAGCAGAAAGATTATTAAGCAAGATACCTGCTACTACCTTAGTTTCGCCGATGGTAAACCACTGATATTGCGCATGGTAGTAACTACCGGCATTCCATACCCGGGCAAATACGGTTACCGCGCACACGCAGCTTATCAATATAGCCAGGGTAGATACCCATCCGGCTACACGGCTGCCCCTCTGTAGCAGCAGCGCGTTTATTAAAAAAGCTGCAAGCGGAGCCAATACCGCCACCAATGTGCAGCAGATGAGTTGGGGATCCGGTTGTGCTAAAGTACTTTCCAATATTATTTTTTTGTAGTGATGGCAACTTTGGCCAGTATCTTACTGCCCTCGGGCTGATCCTGTATAAAAACTACGCTCTCTATTTTATCTTTTGGGATATCATATAGCTTTCTTACCTCATTTTTATCTTTTGGCAGGGCCATATTGTTTATTATATAAATAAACTGCTTATCATCGGTGCCATGGCTGGTCAGGTAGCTTTCGTAATCGGCAGAGAAATCGCTGAACTTCTCCTGGTAACTTGATATTGCAAATTTTTTAGTAACTACGATAATAGCTCCGTTCACCCCGCTATCTCCATATAAAGCCTTTGCAGCAGCCGAATTTAATACCTGGATGTCCACCACATTTTCCGGGTTTACCTTATCAAGTTCTTGCCTGGTAATAACTTTATTATCCACTACACACAATTGATCTTTTGATGGAGTTTGAGCTGTTGCTGCTTTGCTCCCGCTTTGCGCAAACAAAAAAAGAGGTGTCATCGATAACAGGAGTACAAATAGTTTTTTCATATCTCAGTCTTTTAATTGGTCTATTTTATCTGGTTCGATGGTTTTGTACTTACGGTACACATTCAGGATGATAGCCAGCGCCACCGCTGTTGTTGCCGCCGCCAATACAATAGCAAACAGGGCAAATACCTGCCCGTTGTTATTCAGCTTATCGTATTTACCAAAGGCTACCAGGTTTAGTATCGCGGCGTTTAATATTAGTTCAATGCCGATCAATACCTGTATGGCGTTACTTTTACTGATGACCATAAACAAGCCAATACAAAACAGCACCGCGCTAATGATCAGGAAGTGGTATAAAGGTATCATTCTCCCCCCTCCTTCCGCGACAGGTGTGCCGCACCGGCCAGTACCATCATTAACAGCACCGATACCGCTTCAAAAGGCAACAGGTAGCGGGTCATTAAATTAATGCCGATGTTGCCTGTGGTGGTATCGGTTGGCAATATCACGTTATTATTTGCCGATGAGTTGGCCAGCCATTCCAGTTTATCGGGTACGGCTTTAACTATCACACACAACATCACCACAAAAAACAATACCGCTAATAAAGCCGAAGGCCAGTTCTTCAGGTTGATAAAGCTCGCTTGCTGCTTCAACCTGTCCAGCGTTTCGCGGCCCGACAGCATAAAGGCGAATAAGATCAGCACCAAAATACCACCTACGTATATCACAATTTGCGTAATGGCCACAAAATCGGCCAGGGCATAAACGTATAAGCCCGCCAACCCGAACAACGTAATAAAGAACATGAATACCGAACGTACCAAACTTTTACTAAAAGCCACATACAGGCCCGAGCCAATGGTGATCAGCGCCATTACATAAAACAAAGCGGTCGTCAGGTTCATGCCTGCCCTCCTTTATTTAACGCGGCTGCCTTGGCGGCGGCCTTTTCGGCCTGTTGCTTTTCAAGCAGGGCACGCTTTTCGGCAGCATCCTCGGGCGACATGTCAGAGAATTGATAGACCAGGTCGCTCAATTCAAATACCGTTTTATCGTACTGATTGGTCATTACAATACACTCGGTAGGGCAAACTATGGTGCACAGGCCGCAATACATACACTTGGCCATATCAATATCAAACTTAGCGGCGTAGATACGCTTAGGGCTACCATCAGATGTGGTACCGATCAGTTCGGTAGCTTTTATTTGTTCAATGGTAATGCAATCAACCGGGCAGATCTTAGCGCACAGATCGCATACAATGCAATCGTCCATTTCTACATCCAGCTGATAACGGCCCACCTCGGGTACGGGTAATTTTTGCGTTGGATACTGGATGGTATTGGTGCCCTCTTCCAGTTTTTTAAAGTAATTATCGGCAGCAACGGTTTGCACCTGGCGCTTTTTATTAGGCGCGAAGAAGTGCACAAGGGTTAATCCTAACCCTTTTATTGCTGTAGATATTACTTTTTTAGATTTCATTTTCTTGATTTCACCGATCAATACATCCTGTCATGCCGAACTTGTTTCGGCACCCCCTCACACAGGTAACTCATATGATGGGATCCTGAAACAAGTTCAGGATGACATACTTTTTCTTTATTTGCACATCTGCACATACGCATATCTGCACATTTTCACATTAACCACACCCGCCATATTCCCGATATCACCATGCAGGCAAAAGCCAGCGGGGTTAATACCTTCCAGCACAGATTCATCAACTGGTCTACCCTAAAGCGGGGCAGCGTCCACCTGATCCACATTTGTACGGCTATTAATAATAGTGTTTTTACGCTGATCCAAAATATACCCCATACCGCTCCGGTTGTCCAGTTGGCTAGTTTTACCGGGCCGATGTTGGGCAACGGCGTATTCCAGGCGCCTAAAAATACCACTACGGCCACCATGCATACCAAAAACATCATGCTGTATTCGGCCAAAAATACAAAAGCAAAGCGCAAACCGGTAAACTCGGTGTGGAAACCGGCCACCAATTCAGATTCAGCCTCGGGGATATCAAACGGTGCACGGTTACTTTCGGCCAGTCCGGCAATAAAGTAAATGATAAAGGCGATAATGAGGTGCGGCGCTTGGAAGATATTCCAGCTTAAAATGCCGCCGGTTGCCGATACATCCCAAAAGCCCCAAAATTTTGTATGCGCTGATGCTAAGATCCCCTGTTGGTACGATATGGTTTGAAGGTCAAGTGTCTGCGCTATCATCACTGCCGATATCAGCGCGAAGCCGGCCGGTATCTCATAAGATATGATTTGTGCCGCCGAACGCATGGCGCCCAGTATAGAATATTTATTGTTAGATCCCCAGCCCGCCATCAGGATGCCCAATGTCTCTATCGAGATGATGGCCAACAGGTAATACAAGCCTAAATTAAGGTGCGATGGCGCCAGTCCCGGCCCCCATGGCAAAGCCGCGAAGCCAAGGTAAACGGCTACAAAAATAATAGCGGGCGCAGCCATAAACAGCCATTTATCGGCCGCTGCGGGGATAATCAGTTCTTTTTGCAGCATCTTCAGGAAATCGGCCAGGGTTTGCAGGCTGCCGTATTTACCTACTTCGGTGGGGCCTAACCTGTCCTGTATCAGCGCCGATACTTTCCGCTCGGCATATACCCCGAAAAGGGTGAACAGGGCCGCGAAAACAAACAGGCCAAGCGCGATACCAAAGTATATGAGATAGCTGATCAAGTATTCTTGTTATTTAGATGCAAACTTAATAAAAAGGTACGAGTGATGGGTGATGAATTGTTAATAGTTGACTAAATTAGTAGAGTAAGTCCTCAGCCCTCTAAAGCGAGCGTAAATATGCAGATGTGCGTATATGCAGATGTGCAAATATGGCCGAATGAAAATGTACTTAACGACAGCGAAGTGAATGACTTAATGACGCGGAGAAAATGACCTATTTCACAAAAGTTTTTCTAACACCGGGTCGATATTTTCAATCTCGCCACGGTAAATGATACGGCCCTTGTAGATAATCAATACAGTAGGATAAAACATAACACCCATACTTTTTGCCGCTTTAATATTAGACACGCCAAGCTGATTAAAATTGTATTTAAATTCTTTAAGCGTGGCAGAGGCTTCACCAATAGTATCTCTTGAAAGCGGGGAGTTAACTGTGTAAAATTGCACTTTATCCCGGGATGAATATGCCTTGATCTTTTCGGCAAGGATAGGGAACTTTCTGAAACACACACCACAGGCAGTATTCCAAAAATCAAGTACCAATATTTGGTTTTGATGGTCGGCAATACGATACTCTATTCCGGCATTGTCTTTAAACTTTACATTAACAGGCACAATTTCGTTAACATGCGAAGACCAAGTGCCGAAGTTATGCTTGTTAAGCCACAGGTCAAAACCAAGGGTTGATGTATACACAGTTAACAGTAGTATTAATCCTACCAACGCCACTCGGTATTGCGCCCTTGCATTAAATAATAAAAACCCAAAACCCATGCCTACGAAATACGCGAACAGGCTTGGCAGACTAATTAAAGTTGCTTTAAAACTCAATATATGTATCGGCAGCAAAGTAATTAATACGGGAATTGATATAATTAATACAGCCGTTAAGCGCATTTTTTTTGTTTTTCTTAAAAAGAGTATATACCATACTAATAAGCAATAAACAGGTATACAGAAGGCTATATTAAACTTATGGCCTAAAATTGCAGTGATAACTCCCGATACAGAAAAAACAATAATAGCAAGCAATAACACATAGTAGTTATTGCTTGCTATCGCTTTTTCTATTTTTTGAAAATAAATCATTTTTCAATAAACATTATAAAATACTTTTAAAGTCGAAAATACTTTAATTGTGTTTGTTGATATAACAATCGTTTGAACCGCTTCGCCTTTTTCTTTCGGCTTAATAGCTATACTTACATAACCTGATTCGTTAGGAAGTATTGCTTTTTTCGTCCAACTAAATTCAACGCAACCGCACGAGGGAGATACGTTTTGTATAGCAAGATTATTTACTCCAATATTTCGTATTAAAAATTTGTAATGTAACGTATCAGTCAATCTGGCTGAGCCTAACCTCACAATAGTGTCCTTAATATTGATAGTTGTCAATTTACTATTATTGTTATTACTACAGCTATAATATAGTAGTAACAAAACAATCCATATTATTTTATTCATTCAGGTGAACTTAATGCGCAAAGTCCAACACAATCGTATGCCCCAAAAAAACCACAGCCTAATTGAGAACTAAAACAATCAATTGCCTTACTACATTTTTTTCCAATTGCACACCAATCACTTTCATCGCTACAAGTGCAATCTTTTTTTCCTTCGAACTCAGTATTTATCTGCAACGATGTTTTTTTATTAAAGTTAGGGGGTAAAAGGCTAACGGTAGTTTGGACTACTTCATCATAAGTAAACATTGCCATAGCACGCATTGTCCATTCGCTTTCGAATGCTGTTTTGACATGCTTTTCTGTTGTAAAAAATTCCGGTTTAATCCAAGTTTGTAACTCTGTTAATAAATTTTTCTGCGCTATGGAAAATCCGCCGTTCTGTATAAAATCATTCAAATGTTGTTTCCAAAGAGCAGATTTTTCTGCTGGTGTCAACGTTCTAACTGCTAATCTTTGTTCTTGTTCAGAAACCATACCAAGAATAGTTTGTATTTTGCGATTTGTTTCCTCAGAATTAACTTCCTTTGATGTTGCAGAAATAGGTGATGGAGTATCTCTAATATTCGATTTACAACTATTAATACAGAGATACAAGCATAGCGTGAATACGCCAAAAATGACTTTTTTCATGTGATATAAGTTTAAGTATTTTAAGATGTTAATCTAAATATAGAGATATGTTTTTATAAGTTCAAAAAATATTTAACAATTATTTGAAGATAATTTAACGTATCTGGCAGTGTAATTAATTGGCTCTTCCTCTATCACTCGATTTAAATCGAGCGATGGAGGAATGATTCGAAGAAACTTACTTCATCGATACATACTCCGACCGCACCGCTTCGCCAAAAAACAGCGAGGCATGGTGGTCAAAATCGGCCGTATCATCGGTAGTGGTATAAAAGGAAAGATCGCCGCTTTTACTCAGGCGCGATTCGATCTCGGGGTGGCGGTGCAGGTAATCGGCCAGGCTTTTTGCTACAATATCGCCCTGGGCTACCACGTTCATCCCCTGTGGCAGGTGGGCTTTTATTTTTTCCTGCAATAAAGGGTAATGTGTGCAGGCCAGCAGCAGGGTATCTATCTCTGCCGATTGCGCCAATATCTGATCAAGGTATTGCTTCACAAAGTAATCGGCGCCGGGTTTATCGTACTCGCCGTTCTCTATCAGCGGCACCCAAAGCGGGCAGGCTTGCTGGTATACCTGTATATCCGGAAAGAAGTGTTCTATTTCCTTCAGATACGATTCTGATTGTACCGTGCCCTTAGTGCCCAATACACCTATCTGCCCCGATTTGGTGTAATTACCGATCACCTCGGCAGTTGGGCGGATAACGCCTAACACTCTCCTGTCGGGGCCGATCTCCTGCAGGTCACGCTGCTGGATGGTGCGCAAGGCTTTGGCCGATGCCGTATTGCATGCCAGGATCACCAGCGGGCAACCTTGCTTAAACAGCCACTCCACGCATTCTTTGGTGTATTGATGTATGGTTTGGAACGAGCGGTTACCATAGGGGGCCCGCGCGTTATCGCCAAAGTAAATATAATCATATCCCGGCAGGGTATCTAAAATAGACCTAAACACGGTCAGTCCCCCGTAACCAGAATCAAAAATACCTATGGGCTGTTTATTCATACAGGCACAAAACTAAAAAAGCGCCCTGATATCAGGGCGCTTTTTATCAATCTGTTTAAATTTTGTTATTTCTTTACAGGGCCGCCGGCTGGTTTAGTAGCAGCAGGAGCAGCGGTAACGCCACCTTTAGCTTTAACAGCAGCTTCCAGGTTATCACCATCAGGAGCAACCAGTAATTCTACTTGCGAAGAGTCGATAACATAAGTATAACCTTTTTCTTTCGCCAACTGGTTAACAGCGGCTTTCCATTTGTCAACCAGTGGCTTGGTTAATTCGCCATATTTCTGGTTAACCAGGTTCTGCGCATTGGTGTTTTGGTCATTCAAACGTTTTTGCAGGTCGGTCAGTTCGCTTTCAGCTTTTGTACGCTGTGCATCGGTCATTGTAGCCCTTTTAGCGTTATACTCGTCTAATTTGGTCTGATACTCGGTGTTGATACCTTTTATGGTTTCAACAAACTGTTGCTGATAAGCATTTATCTGGGTGGTAACCTTAGCAAATTCCGGATCGGCAGTAACCACATTCTGGAAGTTTAAATAACCGATTTTGGTTTGTGCTTTTGCATAACTGCTCAATACTAAAACACATGCTGCAACTAAAGCACTTTTAACTAAATTTTTCATTTGTTTCTTTTCTTGTTCTTTGTTTTTTAATTTATGCTATTTTATATAAAATTTTCTATTTGGCAAACACGCCGGGTTTTAAGCCTAAACGAGTGATCACCGCCGCGCTTTTATCGTAACGCGGGTTGGCGTACAACATAATGGTCTCGCTGTTCTTATCAAAGATCATATCCAGGCTCTCTGCTTCGGCCACTGCCTGTATTGCTTTAGACATCCTATCCTGAATAGGTTTAATCAAAGCGCTGCTACGCTGCGATAATTCGCCATCCGGGCCAAATTTCTGGCGCTGAAAATCCTTCGCGGCCTTTTCTTTTTCCACAATTTCAGCTTCGCGGCGTTTTTTCATGTCGGCGGTCATCAGCACCTGGTCGGCCTGGTAAGCTTTATACAGGCGGTTGGTTTCGTCAAACTTACCGTCAACCTCTTTTTGCCATTGTTCTGAAAGTACACTCAGCTGCTTTTGTGCCGAAAGGTAATCGGGAATGTGTTTTAATATATATTCCGAATCTACAAAGCCAAAGCGTTGCGCGAAGGCGCCGGCAAAAGCCAGCAATACAAACGCGAGGGTTAAAACTATCTTCTTCATAAAACTTTTCTCAAAGTTAATTAAATCCACCGGTTAAACTCTGTGCAATTGAAAAATGGAACTGGCCTTTATTTGCACCCGGTATGCCCGGTATTTTATCGAAGCCATAACCATAATCCAACCCAAGTAAACCAAATATAGGAAGAAATATGCGCGCGCCCACACCAACCGAACGCCTAACCTGGAACGGATTAAAGTCGTTAAAATTGTTCCAAACGTTACCACCTTCGGCAAAGGCCAGTAAAAATATGGTGGCCGATTGGCTCGCGGTGATCGGGTGGCGCAACTCCAGCGTGTATTTATTATAGATAGGGCTGCCCGGGTTATTGTTCTCGTTATAGTTTGAACCGTAAGGAACGATAGAGAAGTTTTGATAACCACGCAAACCGATGATCTCGCTACCTTGCAAAAACTGGTAACTCTGCATACCATCACCACCTACTTTAAAGCGTTCGAATGGCGACTGGCCTACAGCCGAACTGTACTGACCTAAGAAGCCGAAACGGGTTTGCGTCATCAGCACCAGTTTACCGGCAACACGCTGGAACCATTGCGCGTCGAATTTCCATTTGTGGTACTCTACAAAGTGGTAACGCTGCTCTGGCGTAGCAATGGCATAGTTGGTATGGTTAAATAACGAGTACGGCGGTGTTACCTGCACCGTGAACTTAATGTTTGAACCCTGTGTCGGGAAGATCGGCGCGTCTAACGAGTTACGGCTTAACTCCTGCGTTAACTTAATGTTGAACGATGTACCATTGCTAAACAGGTAACCAGTAAAGTTATCCAGCTTATAATGATCGAAGTTTAACGAGTAATTCAACTGGAAGTAGTTATCAGGGAAACGCAGGCGTTTACCTAAAGTTACACCGATACCGTTAATGCGCAGGAAGTTATAGTTAGGATCGGACTTTGGATAGTACTGACCTGTTGAACTTAACTGTGTATAAGCGCTCAAAGCGAAGTAAATAGGTTTTTTACCGCCCAGCCATGGCTCAGAGAAAGTGAACGAATAGTTCTGGTAGTTTTTACCGTTGGCCTGGCCGCGTAAGCTTAATTTCTGTCCATCGCCTTTAGGCAGTGGTTTGTAAGCTTTCAGGTTGAAAATATTACGTAACGAGAAGTTATTGAACGTTAAACCCAGCGTACCCACCAGCTGGCCGCCACCAAAACCACCGGATAACTCCACCTGGTCTGATGGTTTTTCAACCACGTTGTAAACAATATCAACGGTACCATCAGCTTGCTGAATGTTGGTTGGCTTCGGGTCGATCTTGGTTTCATCAAAGTTACCCAGCTGCGAAATTTCGCGGGTACTGCGCACAATGGCTTCCTTACTGAATTTCTGGCCTGGTTTGGTGGTCAGTTCGCGTAATACCACTTTATCATTGGTAACATCGTTACCTTTTAATATAATACGGTTGATGGTATATTGGGGGCCTTCGTAAATGCGGATATCCAAATCGATGGTATCGTTATAGATGCGGGTTTGTACCGGGTCGGCCTGGTAGGTCAGGTAACCGTCGTTCAGGTATAACGAACTCAGGTCATCGCTGTTTTGGGTTGGGCCGCTCAGCCTTTTGTTCAGCTCTTCCTCGCTAAACACATCGCCTTTTTTAATACGCAATACCTTTTGCAGGAAATCTGCAGGATAACGCGCATTGCCCGACCATTTTACATTACCAAAGTAATATTTAGGGCCTTCGTAAACTTTTAGCTTTACGTTAACGGTTTTCTCATCATTCTTCCAAACCGAATCTGATATTACCTCGGCATCGCGGTAGCCGGCACCCTGCATTTTTTCAACCAGGGTTTGTTTATCTTCATCGTACTTATCCTGCTTAAACTTCTTCGAACCGAAGATGTGATAGAATTTCTTCTCGCGAGTATCTTTCATGTAGCCCTTCAGCTTAGACGCGCTGAAAGCCTTATTACCTTCAAAATATACGTGGGCTATTTTTACCTTTTGCTTTTTATCAACCGCCACATCCAGTATCACACTGTTGGCATCACCGGGGTCAACCCTTTGTTTAATAGTAACGGTGGTGTTCAGGAAACCTTTTTCGGCAAAATGCTTTTTAATGATAGCGTTGGTGGTATTCAGCAGGTTTTCGTTAACGATCTTACCAGTTTTATCGTTCAGTTTTTTCTGTACGTCTTCAATTTCACCCTTGCGGATGCCGGTAAGGTGCAGACGCGATAAGCGCGGGCGTTCCTGTATAGCTATTTCAAGGTAAACTGTATCGAGATTGATCTTGGTGATGTTCAGTTTTACATCATCAAAAAGGCCCTGCTCCCAAAGGTCCTTAATTACCTTGGCCGACGCGTCGCCGGGCAAAGTAACCCTATCGCCTTTGTTTAGTTTTGAAATTTGCAGCAGGATGTCTTTATCAAGGTATTTGGTACCGGCAACAGATACGCCGCCAATGATATATTCCTTAGGGTTAAGGTAACTTAAACTATCAGCCGAAACAGACCTGGCTAACGACGGCTGCCTTTGCTGACCAGGGATCTGGGCCATTGCAGCGACACTTAGCACTGAAAAAAGAATAGCGAAAATATATTTATTCATCCGAATATTTTGGTGGCTAAAAATAGTTTATACAGTTGTTAAAAAGTGTTAAAGTTGAAAATTTACTTTACCTGCTCGCTTGTCTTGCCAAACCGGCGTTCGCGCTGCTGGTAGTCTAATATGGCCTCGTACAGGTCTTCCCTGCGGAAATCGGGCCATAGCTTATTTGTAAAATATAGTTCGGCATAAGCTATCTGCCAAAGCAAATAATTACTGATGCGGTACTCGCCGCTTGTCCTGATCAATAGTTCGGGATCGGGCATATTGTAGGTATACAGGTTGGCGCTAAATACATCCTCGGTAATATCTTCGGGCTTTAATTCGCCCTTAAGTACCTTATTAGCTATCTGCTGCGCGGCATGCATAATTTCGCGGCGCGAACCGTAGCTTAATGCAAGGGTAAGTGTCAGGCCGGTATTTTTTGATGTTTTTTCGATAGCGCCCATCAATTCTTTGTAGCATTTGCCGGGCAGCATTTCCAGGTCGCCAATGGCGTTGAGGCGCACATTGTTGTCCATCAGTTTTTTGATCTCTTTGTTAATGGTGCTCACCAGCAATTCCATAATCGCGGCTACTTCCAGTTTGGGGCGGTTCCAGTTTTCGGCGCTGAAAGTGTATAGCGTAAGGTAATCGATACCTATTTCGCCGGCGCCCTCTACTACATCGCTTACCGATACTACACCGTTGTGATGGCCGAAAACACGCAGCTTGCCCTTGCCCTTGGCCCAGCGGCCGTTACCATCCATAATAATAGCAATGTGTTTTGGTAGTTTCGATAAGTCTATCTGCTCTTTATATCCCATGTGCTGAAAGAGATCCCTTTTTAACGGACCTTAAATTGTGGACTGGCTATTTTATTTACTAATTATACTTAAAAATCGTATCGCTCCAGGTTGATCACATTGGCAATTAACCGGGGATATATCCTCATCTCAAACCCGATTAGGCCTAAAAATTCAGGGTACAAAGGTAAAACTTAGTTTCAATTTTTTTATTATGTGCAGAAAAAGAAAATTAACACATTTTAACTGTTTGGGTTGAGTATAAAATGGTTAGGCGGGTGGGTGACGTGGTGGCTAATTAACCAAAGGTCACAAAAAGAGTAACGCTAAGAACACAAACTACCCCTTCGCTATATATTTGGTTGCTTGGTATCGTTTTTACGATTACGAAATGTCTTTTTAACAGCTGACAACGACACAAGAGTTTGTTGAACATTAAGTGCTTGTACCTGACGTTCCTTTTTATAGTTTGCAATGGCCTGATGTATTGCATTGCTATCTATTGTAGTTAATACTGACGGCGCAACAATAAAATCGACTCCTTTTGGCTCTTTAATATATCCCATTGTTTACTTCTTTCTATTCTTAAAATATTTATCAATCAAAAATAATGCCTCGTTCGGATATATGATCATTTGATGATTACCTATATGAACAGCGCCCAATGTTTTCTCATAATGACTGATCAAGGTTGTTTTTGATTTGAAGGCGATGAATCCCTCGTTCCCATTATCTAACGATAATTTACAACAAAAAGCGAACAGATTTCCCCCAACGCCTTCATATATTTTATCCTCACCAAAATTCATTGGCGCACTTTCTGCCAGATGAAGATAGTAATGATCACCCATATTACTAACACTCACCAATCCCTGTAATATATTAGGTTGACCTGTTATAACTAACTTATAAACTTTCCTATCGACTTGTTTTAATTCAGACCGCCAGTGAAAATGCCATTCTCCCTTCCTTTTTCTTACGTCAGCCAAATCTTTTATTGTAATTTCAAATACCTCTGTATCAAAACTTTCTCCGGTCTGCACGTGTCGGATGCTATTTGTTAACTCGTCAATGAAAATATCTAAATGATAAGCAGGTGAATCGGCATCACACGAATATAAGGAATATATTTAAATATATACTAAAAAAATTGGCAGATGTATTTCAAACAAAAAAGGCAGCTATCCCCTTGCGGGATAGGCTGCCACGCTAATTTATACTGATCTGAACTTAAAAAATGCTTTTTTGCTTTAGCAGGTCGTTATCCTTTGGAGTGATCTCTGTTACGGCGTAGATGGGCGAGCGGGTGATGTTCAGTTCATCGATGGTGTTTACCACGTTTCCGTAAACCGAGTGCTCGCCTGGCTTTATTACTACGATCATGTCCTTGCCGGTTTCGGCCTTTATTTTTTGGGCGGTTGTTAATAAGGTATGGCGCAGGTCTTTTTGATAACCGATCACCTGCGGGGCATCTACCGGTTTATCTATCTCGCCGCGATAGTATACCAGTTGATTATCCTTACCCAAACACAGCGTAACAGTGCGCGATGCCGCCACCGGGCCCGGCTCAGTATTATCAGGCATGGCCAGGTTCATAGCTTTGGGTTTGCTCAGGGATGTGGTCAGCATAAAAAAGGTGACCAACAGGAATGCCAGGTCAACCATCGCGGTCAGGTCTACACGGGTCGACATTTTTTTGCGGGGCTTGGCGCCGCCGGCATTTTTTGCGGGGGATTCATTTAGTTCGGCCATGGTTTTAAGTTTTAAGGTTAAAACTATAAAACGCAGCAGGTTGAGGGCATATTGTGTTTCAAACTAAATTTTTAGTAGATTTAGGGTTTAACCACAGAGGCCACGGAGATTTGCACGGAGGGCACAGAACTTATCGCTCGCAGACCATTAAACAACCATCTATTTCTCTGTGTTCTCTGTGCTTCTCCTCTGTGTTCTCTGTGGTTAAAACACCGTCACACCATCATTTCAATAATAACAATTAGCCGTAACAAACGTAAACGATAACGTAAAGCCCACAAATAGATAAGTATCATGGCTGCGATAATCGCCACGCTGGGTGCCTGGTGTGCCGATATAAACGCCGGTCTGTTCGCCCGAGCGATCGGACAGGGCCATGGCAACCGGGTTGCTGAAGCTGCTCTTTTTGGCGTAGGCACCGCTTACGTCATCAATATAATCCGTCATTGCATAACGGTACCCTGCGTTAAACATGATATTACAATTATTAGAGAAATTATACTTGATGCCCGCTCCAAAAGGCACTACAATAGCCATGTTTTTATAAGGCGTTGCCTGTCCTTCGGTCATTAGCGGGCGCAGGTCGTACTCAACGCCTGAATAGGTAGCCTGCGGATTATAGTTAAGGCCGCCAACTCCAAAAAAGATATAGGGTGTAAAACGGTCGCGGCCGGCTCCCGGTGTGTAGCGCATAAAGTTAACCTCGGCTATCAGGCTTAGTTCATCCAGTTTGGTTTTAAAGCTCAGGTTACGATCGCGAAATTGTTGCGTACCCGATGTACTGTCGGCACCGGCAATTTCCCCATGACTGTAATGCAGTTTAAGCGCAAAGTAAGGATTAAAGTTGCGCTGCACGAACACGCCTAAATTATAACCGCTGATCTTAGCCGGGTTCTGCTGGTTCAGATCGCCCATGTAGCCTGAGGCGCCCGCTGATACCCCCGCCTCCCATGTTTGGGCGAAAAGTTTGGCCTGGAAAGCAGAAAGCAGAAAGCAAAAGGCAAAAAGCCTTTTCCAAGCCAAAAATGGAAAGCGGAAAGCGGAAGGCTTTTTTTTGCTAAACTGTATACTTTGGCTGCTTTTGATATGCATATTTGATAAAACCCGGCTTTGGTCTTTTAGCTTTCAGCTTTACGCTAAAATTAATAATTGCGGACATCCAATCCCCACAATAACTTGTTCCTTAACGTAGTTAAATAGCTTTCATTATTCAACCTGATCAAATTTAACTGAAAACCGGCCTTATAGATCTTAAACTTCATGCTTTTCTCTATCACCGCCGTACGCGAGTCGCAACTGACCAGGTAGTTGGCGCTGCGGCATTCTACCTCGAAGGTCAGCACGCTGTTATCGGGCAAAATCACCGGCCTTACGTTTAAATTATGCGGAGAGATTGGCGTAATAGCCACACTGTTTGATTGCGGGAAGATAATAGGCCCGCCGCAGCTTAGCGAATAGGCTGTTGACCCGGTAGGTGTAGAAATAATAATCCCATCGCCCCAGTACGAGTTCAGGATCTCGCCATTGAGGTAGGCATGGGTGGTGATCATAGCCGAATCGTCGCGCTTATGGATGGTAATATCATTCAGCGCGAAGTTATCATCGCCAAATATTTTCACTTCCGATTCGATATTCAGCAGGTCGCGGCTATCCAGCGTAAACTGTTTGTTCACTACGGCGTAAATGGCGGCGGCAATATCGTTCTTGTTTACACTGGCCAAAAAACCTAAGCGGCCAAAGTTGATACCGATGACCGGGATACCCGAATCGCGGATCAGGCTAACCATATCCAGCAGCGTACCATCGCCGCCAATGGTCAGGAATACATCGATAAAACCTTTCAGTGTAGCGCCTTTTTCAAGTATTTTATAAGGCGTGGTTACAATACGCCCCGAAAGGTGCACTTCTAATTGATGATGCACATAAATTTCGGCCTGATGCTGGGCCAGGTTATCAAATACCTGCTGTATGTACGGCAATGCCGTATCGTTAAATTGCCTGCCGTATATTGCTATCTTCATTTTTGCAGGCTACTTATATATTCAGGTAATTCATCAGCGAATCATAACGGTCTTTAGAACCGTCGTCATGATCGGCATGGTTAAAGGTGGCCTTAATATCGTATCCGTACCGTAAAAAGGTAGCGGTGATGTTGGATATATCCTGCTTGTTCACCTTTAGGGTAATTTCCATTTTGGTAGAATCGGGGAAGGTACGGATATAAGAACTCAGCACCTGCGCGTTATCCGATTCGACGATCTGCGCCATGTGGGCCAGCGAATTATCCTTATTGCCAATTTCCAGCACGATGATACCGCCCGGCTCGGCCGACGAGGTTAATTTGGCAAAATATTCTACCATGGTGTTAATGGATATTACGCCCTGGTAATCTTTCGCCGTGTTTAATACCGGCACCATGGTTAGCTGTTGTTCGTAAAACAGGCGCATCACATCGTAAATATGCTGCTGTTCCAGCACGTAAGGATTAATTAAGGATAATCCTAAGGAGCCTATGGCGGCCTGGTAATCGGTCTCGCCCACCAGGTCATCGTCTGACAGTAAACCTAAAAACTGGCTTTCATTTACAATTGGCATATGGCTAACACGAAACTCCACCATACGGTCGAGTACCTTCTGTATCGTATCAGAGGTATGTACCGGTGGTATCGAGTCGGAAACTAATTCAATTGCAACCATCAGGGCTGTTTTAGTTTTTTATCTTTTGTAAAAATGCTTTTAGCAGTACATTAAACTCTTCGGGGCGCTCCATCATGGCGGCATGCCCGCATTTATCTATCCAGTGCAACTCCGAGTTTGGTATCAATTGATTAAACTCAACGGCCACATCAGGCGGTGTGATCTTGTCATCCCTACCCCATATTAACGCTGTAGGCACCTTAATCTTATGCACCTCCTTGCTCATGTTATGCCTGATGGCCGATTTGGCCATGGCCAGGATGCGGATAACCCTATGCCTGTCGTTTATGGTGGCGAATACTTCGTCAACCAATTCTTTGGTAGCCGTGGCCGGATCGTAAAAGGTATATTCCACCTTTTCCTTTACAAAATCATAACTCTCGCGGCGCGGGAACGATCCGCCAAAGGCGTTCTCGTACAAACCCGAACTACCGGTTAATACCAGCGCCTTTACATATTCCTGGTGTGCCAGGGTATAAATGAGGCCCACGTGCCCGCCAAGCGAATTACCCAGCAGGGTGATATCCTTTAACCCCTTATGCTTTACAAACTTGTGTACAAACTTCGATAAGCTTTTTACCCCGGTGGTAAGCAGTGGCAGATCGTATATAGGCAGCATAGGGATAATTACCCTATACTCCGATCTGAACTCTTCAACAACCCGTTCCCAGTTGCTTAACGCGCCCATCAGGCCGTGTAATAGTAGCAGCACCTCGCCTTCGCCTTCATCAATATAGCTGAAACCGTGTTCTTCCTTCAGTACGAGATCCATAAATTACTATCCTTTATATTAAAAATGCACATTCAGCCTGTTTTGCAAATTGGTACAAAAACAAACTATTTGGTTATAAAAATAGGTTATTGCTGTTTACTTACAAGTATAAAAGCAAATTTATGCCAATAATTGTTTTACCACTTCCGATATCGTCCGGCCATCGGCTTTGCCTGCCAGTTCTTTATTGGCGGCGCCCATTACTTTGCCCATATCTTTAACAGAAGTAGCACCTACCCTGCCGATCAGATCTTTAATAAACGCCTCTATATCCGCCCTGTCCATTTGCTTTGGCAGGTAAACTTCTATCACTTCCATTTCTTCGGCCTCTATTTTGTAAAGGTCTTCGCGGTTTTGCGCCTTGTAGATATCAGCCGATTCCTTACGTTGTTTAATGAGTTTCTGCAACACCTTGATCTCGGTTTCTTCGCTGATCTCTTCCGATGCGCCTTTTTCTGTACGGGCCAATAGCAATGCCGATTTAATGGCGCGCAGGCCCCGTAGTTTAACATCCTGTTTGGCCAGCATGGCTTGCTTGATGTCCTGGTCTATAGTAGTTATTAGTGACATGTGTTTTTGTTAAGTCCGGAAGTCGGGAAAGTCCGAAAGTCCGGAAGATTGTTTATAGTTCAGTTGTTTAGAGAAATATCTTTCGGTCTTTTCTGACTTCCGGACTTTTCCGACTATTTTCTAAATATATTCGCCCCGCCCGATTGCGCGGTGGGCATTACTGTTAATTCGTTAATATTTACATGCGCCGGGCGCGACGCGGCAAACCAGATGGTCTCGGCAACATCGGCGGCTACCAATGGTTCAAACCCCTCGTAAACCTTTTTGGCCCGGGCTTTATCGCCTTTAAAACGCACTTCAGAAAATTCTGTTTCCACCGCTCCGGGGTGTACAGCCGTTACTTTTATGCCGTGCGGCAGCAGATCGATACGCATGCCTTTATTTAAGGCATCAACCGCGTGCTTACTGGCGCAGTAAACGTTGCCGTTGGGATATACTTCCTTGCCTGCTATCGAACCAAGATTGATGATATGCCCGGTTTTGTTAGCGATCATCCAGTTGGCAACCACCTTGCTTACATACAACAGGCCTTTAATGTTGGTATCGATCATGGTATCCCAGTCATCATAGCTACCTTGCTGAAATGGCTCTAAACCCAGGCTAAGGCCGGCATTATTAACCAGGACATTTACCTTTTTCCATTCGTCGGGCAGGCTTTCCAAATTTTTAACGGTTTCATCGCGGTCGCGTACGTCAAAATTTAGCAGGGTCGCGTCTACGTTATATTCTTCTTTCAGATGTGCGGATAGTTCTTCCAGCCTGTCCATGCGGCGGCCGGTCAGTATCAGATCATAACGTTCGCGGGCGAACACGTGGGCGCAAGCTTCGCCAATGCCCGATGTGGCACCGGTTATTAATGCAATTTTAGCCATAGGTAAACTCAACAATAGTGCAACGAAATTATGCTTTTTTATATTGAGTTGGGTAAAATATTGAACAACATGCGGATTATTTAACCACAAAGGACACTAAGATGAGAAACACGAAGACCACAAAGGCTTTTATTAGTGAAATATTTCTTTGTGCTCTTTGTGAAAATCCTTTGCGACCTTTGTGGTTAAATTATCACCAATGCAATGTTTATTCGAAGTACAAGCTGATCATAAGCGTATGTAGAAACAGCTTATCAATAGGCCGCGAGTATGGGGTATTATCGGCCACCAGCATATTTTTAAAGGAGTTGGATATTTTTATCTCGGGCGATAATTTGAAGAATTCGAAATAGATGTCGCAGCCTATACCGGCTTCGTACGATGCATAACCTCCTACGTTTCTTACCACCTTATCAATGGGCGATATATTATCAGCGTTTTTTTTAGAACTGATCAGCATTGAATATTTTAGCCCCCCCAGCAAATAAGCACGAAAATTACCCAGTCTGTCCGATTTCAGTTTCATACTCAGCGGAAACTCTACTACGGTAGATTGTACCTGCTGTTCTAAAATAGTGGGTTCTACAGTACGGTCTCTTGTTGTCAGCAGCGGGTTAGCCGATGGACTATTATATTCGTACCTTAACAAACGGTCGGCGAAAAGCAGCATCGGCGTTAGGCGCGCCTCCACATGATCGGTTAAGCGATAGCGGGTAATAAAGCCGATAGCAAAACCACTTGATGGTTTTGAACTGATGCTGTTTAATGAGTCGGTTAGCTTTTGGCCGGTTGTCGGGTCGTAATAGGGCGAGCGCCAGTCGGGCTTTTTGGCTATTTTAAAATCGGTACGTACGTATTGAAAGGTAAAGCCCCAGCTCCAATCGTTCTGATCGGCGCCGCTGGCCCAGTTATGCACCACCTGGTCTTGCGCCAACAGGTTTTTACCGGCAAACAAGCACAGGCAAATAAGTACATATCGAAGTTTGATCATTTAACGCCCGTATAAATAGAACAGATACCAAACGCCAAAGGGCGGCTTTTGGTATTTTTAAAACCCACTTTATCCATCAAAGCCGTAAAGTTTTTGCCATCGGGGAAAGCCGCTACCGATTCGGGCAGATAGGTATAAGCCCTGGCATCTTTAGAAAACAGCTTACCGATACCCGGGGTGATGTAATTAAAATAGAAGTTATACAATTGCTTTACCGGGAATACCTTTGGCTTCGAGAACTCCAGCACGACTGCCTTCCCGCCTGGTTTCAGCACACGGAACATATCGGCCAGACCAGTCTCTAAATTTTCGAAGTTACGTACGCCATAGGCCACAGTAACCGCATCGAACTCATTATCGGTAAACGGCAATTTTTCCGAATCGCCCAGCTTTACCTGGAACTGATCGTCCAAACCGCGTTTGCTGATCTTTTGTTTAGCGATATCCAGCATTCCCTGCGATATATCCACACCGGTTATCTTCTCTGGCTTCAGGATACGCAAGGCCTCAAAGGCAAAATCGCCGGTACCAGTGGCCACATCCAAAATATGCGCGGGCTTATCCTTTTTCAACTCGTTGATGGCCATCTTTCGCCATATCACATCAATCCCCAGCGACAGGAAGTGGTTCAGGAAATCGTATGTTTTGGCGATATTATTAAACATATCGGCCACCTGCTCTTTTTTGGTGGCATCGTTATGCTGATAGGGCGTTACTGTTTTGCTCATGTGAATTGCAAAGATAGTTACATTGAGCTGAAAGCCGAAAGGCGAAAGCAGAAAGCTTTTTGCTTTGGTCTTTTAGCTTTCTGCTCTAACAGTGCGCTGCTCTATCCTTTTCTCGTAATCCTTACCCTCAAAAATACGATGCACGTAGATGCCCGGCGTATGAATGTGGTCGGGGTCGAGTTCCCCGGCGGGCACCAGTTCTTCAACCTCGGCAATGGTTACCTTGCCTGCCATAGCCATTACCGGGTTAAAGTTGCGCGCGGTAGAGCGGTACACGAGGTTGCCCGTGGTATCGCCTTTCCAGGCTTTTACAATGGCAAAGTCGGCATTAAATGCCATTTCCATCAGGTAATCTTTCCCGTTAAAGTTGCGCACTTCTTTACCCTCAGCTACTTCGGTACCGATACCTGCCGGCGTAAATATAGCCGGCATGCCGTAACCCGCAGCCAAGCAACGGGTGGCTAAAGTACCCTGCGGGATCAATTCCACCTCCAGTTCGCCGCTGAGCAACTGGCGTTCAAACTCGGCATTTTCGCCTACGTACGATGATATCATTTTCTTTACCTGGCGCTGCTTCAGCATCAGGCCGATGCCAAAGTCATCAACCCCGGCATTGTTAGATATACAGGTGAGCCCGTTCACATTCTTCTTCACCAGGGCGGCAATGCAATTTTCGGGCAGGCCGCAAAGGCCGAAGCCACCTACCATCAGCACCGCGCCGTTATTAATATCGTGTATGGCCTCATCGGCATTGTTTACTACTTTGTTCATATTTTAGTTCATGGTTGATGGTTCATAGTTCATGGCTGAACTGCCATCAATTGGTTTATGCGTCAAAGTTACGCAGGTTTTTATTAACGACAGGAATTTGGGTAGCGATTTATATTTTTCTACTTTCGATACCGCATTTGGCTATGAACCATCAACAATGAACTACTAATGAACTTACATACCATCGATACCGGCTTATTTAAATTAGACGGCGGCGCCATGTTTGGCGTGGTGCCCAAATCAATCTGGCAAAAAACCAACCCCGCCGACGATAATAACATGTGTACCTGGGCTATGCGTTGTCTGCTGGTTGAGGATGGTAACCGCCTGATCCTGGTAGACACCGGCATTGGCAACAAGCAAAGCGAGAAGTTCTTCAGCCACTATTATTTACATGGCGATGCCGCGCTGGATACATCGCTGCAAAAGCTGGGCTTCCATCGCAATGATATTACTGATGTATTTTTAACCCATCTTCATTTCGATCATGTAGGCGGAGCGGTTGAACGTGTTGGCGAAACCTTTGCCCCTGCTTTTAAAAACGCTACCTACTGGAGTAATGATAAACACTGGAACTGGGCCGTATACCCCAACGAGCGTGAAAAGGCATCGTTCCTTACCGAAAACATTATGCCGATACAGGAAAGCGGACAACTAAAGTTTATTGATGTGCAGGATGGCGTGTCATTCACCAATAATTTCAGCGTACGCTTTGTATCGGGCCATACCGATTCGATGATGCTGCCGCTGATCAACTATAAGGGCAGACAAATTTTGTACATGGCCGATTTGCTTCCATCCGTTGGGCACCTGCCCATGCCATATGTAATGGGCTACGATATGTTCCCGCTTACTACCATGACCGAACGGCATAAATACTGGAACGAGGCTGTAAATAACGACTACATCCTATACCTGGAACACGACCCGGTTAACGAGTGCTGCACCCTGCAGCAAACCGAGAAAGGGATCAGGCTTAAGGAGGCGTTTAAATTATCGGAATTGTAGGTCTACAAACACCGGCATTTGAAATCGCCGGTCTTTCCTTTTAAAATTTTCAAAAAAATACTTTGAGATATTATTGGTTTATTTAACTTTGAATATCAAAGTACTTTTTATATGAAAATATCAAGAACTAAATTCATCATTACCTTTCTCGTTTCGGCGTTTGTATTTCTGGGCATCACTAATTTGCTTTTACAACCTGTAAACGGCGATTGGTTTGCAGGTACCAACTCACCAATAGCCTGGAAGCGCAACTTAGCCGCCATTATCTATCCAGTTAAAATTATTTTGGTAGGCCCACTGGCCCCGGTATTTAACGATCCGGACCCCGCACCGCCTATCCGGGTATTGGCCTGCGCGGTGTATTGGACGGTGATGGCATTCGTACTTCATTTTATCCTAAGTTTATTGATCCCCCGTAAAAAAGCGTGAACAGTTTTGATGAAATATTACACGAGGCAAGGGGCGATAACTGGATCAGGCGCTTCGCTGTTTTCTGCCGCGTATCGCTGGCTGTGGGCTTTCTTGTGGCGGGGTACGTTAAGATCATAGGCGAACGGTTCGCCGCCGGTCTGCCGTCAAATAATCCCCTGGGGCATTATTTCGATGCCCTGCATACCACCGGGTATTACTATACTTTCATCGGTATCGGGCAAATCATCGTTGCCATATTATTACTTATCCCGCGCACAGCGTTGCTTGGCGCGCTGATGTATTTTCCGATTATTATTAATATTTGTGTACTTACCTACGCTACCCGTTTTGATGGCACCCGGATAATCACATTGATGGTATTGGCAAACCTGTTTCTATTAGTTTGGGATTATGACCGTATAAAGCACATCCTGCCTTTCGGGCGGTCGGCAACCGATCCTTCGGTCGCAAAACAACCTGTGGGCAAGCGCCTGAGGCTGATATTTTTCGGGGGGGGCTTCGCGATAGCAGCCTTTGTTATCGCCGGCACTTTTTATTTATTTGAGATAGTGCCGGGCAACTCCGAAGCGGAGTGCCGCAACCAATGCGCGGGCAGCAAAAACCCGGCGGCATGCCAGGCTTTTTGCAATTGTATATATAAACAAGGCCAGCCATTGGATAGTTGCCTGGCTACTTTTAATAAAGCCAAAGATATGCGCAAGGCTAATGCAAAGTGATGCATAATCAAACCTACTAATGCTTCACCAGCAAACTCAGTAAGGTTGATATACTGTTAACCAAACAATGCAGCGCTATGCCCCATACAAAGCCATGTTTAAAGCGAACGTAGGTTATCCCCCATCCTATCAGCAATTGCGGGATAACAAATAGAGGGTACAGCCATATCAGCGGCCAGTCTAAAGGCCTGTAGTTACTAATATGCATAAGGCCAAACACACAAACAGACAAAACCACTAATTGCTGCCGGTGTTTTTGTGATATATTTAGGGGAGTATCGGGGATAAACTTAAAGCCTGTAACAAGTACCAGGATGGCAAGAACTATTTCAATAACAATTTTCAGCATCAGTACCCTGGGTTTAAAAAACGCGCCGGCTAAATAAAATATGGCTATGGCAATAGCAATGAATACCTGTCGCCTTTTAAACGATAAGGGCAAACGGAAGATCACCTCTTCAAACAACGGCCCTATTATGCATATAAATATAATAGCCGTAGTAAGGCCAAGCTTTTGATACATCTGCTGAAATACCTCCCGGTAATGCGAAGCGAAACTTTTGTGGTGAAAAACGTCCGTCACCAGTTTATCAGCCAGTAGCCATAGCGGGCCAAAAGCGATCATAGCCAGCACAATGATCCCGTACATCTTGAAAACAGACAGCAGCTTTTCATCCCAGCGCGCATTACTGTTAAGGTTAGGATAATTACCGATAGCGAATATTTCTTTTAGCATTTGCCGTTTAAAGATCTGCTACTAATATAAGCATAGTAAACATTTGTAAGCATGCTTTACAATAAGCCGTCCCGTGTCATATCAATGTTATACTATTAAACCCGGTAGAAATATTACCCCATAAGCGGAAACAATTGGGAGGTTTACCCCGTTAAACAGGCAGTTTATATGTAAATTGGGCAGGCATCCGTTTTTTTAACAGCCCTATACTTTATTGGCAATATTATAAGCATAATAGCCCAAAAAACAAAACAAGCGTTAAAAGCAACATTTGCATAAATGACTGATTTTAACAGCATTGCAATTAAATGTATAATTTACATTTATAAACAGATTGTAAAATAGCTTGCATTAATCAAAACGAGTTATTATTTTTCGTAACAATTGCTTACCTTTGCACGTTCTATTCTTAAATCAAAAGAATCGAGGTATATTTAATAGATGAGACAACTCAAAATAACCCAATCCATTACCAATCGCGAGTCGCAGTCGTTAGACAAGTATCTTCACGAAATTGGTAAGGTTGACCTGATTACTGCCGAAGAAGAAGTAATTCTTGCACAAAAGATCCGCGAAGGCGACCAGGCCGCGCTGGAACGCTTAACAAAAACCAACTTACGCTTTGTTGTATCGGTAGCCAAACAATATCAAAACCAGGGCCTTACCCTTGGCGATTTGATTAACGAAGGCAATTTAGGTTTGATCAAAGCTGCCAAACGCTTCGACGAGACCAAGGGCTTCAAATTCATTTCGTATGCCGTATGGTGGATCCGTCAGTCGATACTGCAGGCTATTGCCGAGCAATCGCGTATTGTGCGTTTACCACTAAACCAGGTAGGTTCATTAAGCAAGATCAGCAAGGCATTTAGCAAGCTGGAGCAGGAATACGAGCGCGAGCCTTCGCCCGAAGAACTGGCCGACATACTGGAAACCACCGTTGATAAAATATCCGACACGCTGAGCAACTCGGGCCGCCATGTATCTATGGACGCGCCGTTTGTACAGGGCGAGGAAAATACATTATTAGATGTATTGGAGAATAAAGAGCCGAATACCGACTCGATCCTGATCAACGAATCGCTGTCTGAAGAAATTAAACGTTCGCTTTCTACTTTAACCGAGCGCGAGCGCGAAATCATTGTACTGTTTTTTGGCCTGGGTACCAACCACCCGCTATCGCTTGAAGAAATAGGCGAAAAATTTAATTTAACCCGCGAAAGGGTAAGGCAAATTAAAGACAAAGCCCTGCAGCGCTTAAGGCATACCAGCCGAAGCAAGATCCTGAAATCGTACTTAGGTTAACAATAAAAAATCCCCGGGAAAAACCTCCGGGGATTTTTGTTTTTAAGAAGCCCCGTGTACTATCGTAACTGACTTTTGCTCCGGATGAAATAATATTTCATAATTACATGCCTTTATAATACTTCACATCGGGCACAAATGAGAAGCAATACCATAATCAATGCATAAAGTTTAAAAAAAACGGGTAGCTTAAAGGCCGAAACGAATAGATCTTCGCAATTTTTTACGGTCAGGCGCTTACAAAAGCTACTGATAACTCCGAAATACCATCAGGAATACGCACTGCCGGCTGCCTACTATTCAAAAAAAGTTAAAAAAATTTACAGCCATTTTTTTGCCTAAACGGCTATTTTAATTACCAACGGTTAATCAAACTCATGCAAAAACAACCAATAGTTGTGCTTTTTAACCAATATTAAAAAACTCTCGCATATTATTTATTAAATATTTTTTATATACAAAACCTTTTGCATAGTTTTGCGTATTAATCGATTATAAAGAAAATATTAAGCTGGGGCCAATCACATGAAAAAAGTATTACTAACGTTAACTGCAGTAGTAATCTTCTTTTTTACAAGCTGTAAAAAAGAAGCTGCTACTACTACTGATACCACTATTACTACACCTGCCGAATATACCTTAACAGCCCAAAACGTGGCTAATATTGACGGCGTTAAAAACTTATCTAACCAGGAGCAGAAAAAAATAGCTTTTGGCTTGTTGTCGCCAATTGAAAAATATGGCGCCTGGGTAGAAAATGCAAGGATCGCATCGGCAAATTTTACACCGCAACAAAAATTACTCGCAGTTGAACTTGTAAGTTTCCTTACACCGCAGTTATTTAATACCGGGAATAATAATGGGAACAACAAAGGTCAGGCTGCTACTTTTCGGGATAACTGGTTAAAGAAAGCGAAAGCCTTGTTAACGCATGATCAAATAGAATCATTAGCTTATAAATTATTTGGCGCAACCGACGCCAAAAGCGATTTAAAAATAAATTTAGCTGCTCAAGGCATACCTAATTGTAATTGTAATACTAACTCTGACTATGGTTGTGAAGGAACCGCCTGCCACAGAGATGACGATATGCAGGAATGTAAAAACCAGACGAGTTGGGGTTGTGGTTTTTGTATACTTTGGGCATGCGACAACACCTGTATCATACTGCCAAAAATTCCGACTGACTAACTGGAGCGAAAACAAAATATTACCCATTTAATGGGTAGCATTAGATGCAATTTAAAAACACAATTTGCGCGTCACCAATAATTAGCACCGAATAATTTACATGAAGAACACTACCATAAGCTTAAGCTCTTATAAAATAATATTGATACCGGTTGTTTTTCTGCTTGAATTATCCCTGTTTTTTGTAGCAGTTAAATATTTTGGTCAGCAGACTGGCGTTTTGGTCGCATCGCTGAGCATCCCGCCAATCATGTTCTTCGTAACAAAGCAATTTTTTCCCGAAGTTGTTGCCCCCCGGTGGCTGGCGCTTACCTTTTGGGGTTTCATCTTAGAACTTTCCACCTATCCGTTTAGGGGGTATTTTGGTGGGATGCAGGCTAGCACACTTTGCGGCTTTGCGATATGTCTTATAGCTACGTTTCTCCTCATCAGGAAAGACAGGGAAAATACGGAACCATGGCTGATAGCACTTTATATATTAATAGGCGTATCCGTTATACAACTCCCTGTAAGGATATATGATTTTACCGGTACATTAATATCCCTACCCGATTATTTGGCACACGTCCTGGGGGTAGTAGTCGGCCTTTTATTATATCACCGCCACAAAATAGTGCAAACAATAAACCTTTCTATTTCGATATTACTGGTTTTGTTCGTCTATTTTTACGGATACAGCATGTGGGAAACAAAATTGGCTTATGGTACTTTTACCGGTAAGGTTTATAAAAAAATCCCAGTCGATTTAAGACTAACGGATATCAATAACACGGCTGTTACTGCAAAAAAAGGGAAGCTGACTATTATGGATCTTTGGTTTGTAAGATGCGGGGCTTGCTTTGAAGCATTTCCTGAGTTTCAAAAGTATTATAACCAGCATAAAAACAATCCTAACTTACAATTTTATACGGTTAACCAGCCTTCGAGCGGTGAAAACGTATCAGAGAGTTTTAAAATGCTTAAACAACGTGGTTATACCTTCCCTATGGCCACCGCGGGATACGACAATACCATGGTACGGTCTTTGGGCATACGCGCTTTCCCTACCACTATAGTAATAGACCAGCAAGGCTTTGTTGTTTACGAGGGCGATACAAAAGGCGCTATGGCCACGGTTAATAATCTTTTACAAGGCGGTATATCCATGGCTGAGTAAAGTAATTAATAAAACATAAAATACAGCTAAATTTATTAAACGCTTGTTTCACCTGTATTGGTGCAGCAAAACATGTTTTTTCGGTGTACATGTTAAACCTATACTCTAAAAAGTGAAATTAAAGAAGCTTATAGTTTACACCAGTGGTTTGCTGGTAACGGGAATGTTAGGCGGCTTTTTGCTGACAGGCTGCAATAATGCCAATAAAAATACCACAAATAGCATAGCTGCAGATTCTATATACCGTGCAGGCCAGTTAAAACCTTCAGATACGATAATTAAGCACACCTTTTATATTAAAAATACCGGCACGGCCAACCTTGTAATTGATAGTGTAGCAGGATCGTGCAGTTGTGTTGCTATAAACTGGGAAAAAAAACCTGTAAAACCCGGCGACAGCGGATTTATTAATGTAACCGTTCAATCAGACACTTCGGACAGAAAGGGGCACAAGATGCAGCAGGTTGTCGTAAAAACAAACGCCACAAAACCATTTTCGGTTTTCCAGATACACTACACCCGTTAATATACTTCAAAAAAACGGCATAAAAAAAGCGATAGATTAACCTATCGCTTTTTTTATGCCAGATAATTCCGGATCTATTTATTATTGCAATTTCCCCAAAGCTTCCTTGATCCTGCGCATAGCTTCTACCAGCTTATCCTCGGCTGCCGCGTAAGACAGGCGGATAGATTTAGGATCGCCGAAGGAATCGCCGCCTACGGTGGCTACGTGGCCTTCCTGAAGCAGGTATAAGCTCAGGTCGTCTGAATTGTTAATGGTACGGCCATTATAGCTTTTACCAAAAAACTCGGTTACGTTAGGGAAGAAATAAAACGCGCCCTCAGGCAGGTTCACTTTCAGCCCCTCAACCTCGCTTAACAGTTTGTACACGATATCACGGCGTTTTTGGAATTGCTCGCGCATTTTCAGCACGCTTTCCAATCCGCCCTCATAAGCGGCGGTACCGGCACGCTGGGTGATGGAACAGGTACCCGAAGTGATCTGACCTTGCATTTTATCGCAGGCGGCCGCTATGTCTTTGTTAGATGCGGTATAGCCAATCCTCCAGCCGGTCATGGCGTAAGCCTTACTGAAGCCGTTAATGATCACCACACGGTCTTTAATGCTATCAAACTGGGCGATAGATTCGTGCCCGCCGATAAAGTTGATATGCTCGTAGATCTCATCGCTCAGGATGTAGATGTCCGGGTGCTTTTCAAACACTTTTGCCAGGCCCTCCAGTTCGGCTTTGCTGTAAACGCTACCGGTTGGGTTGCATGGCGACGAGAACATGAACAGCTTGCTTTTCGGCGTTATAGCCGCTTCTAATTGCTGAGGGGTTATTTTAAAGTTTGTTTCAACGGTGGTATCAATAAATACGCTTTTGCCTTCGGCCAGTTTCACCACTTCCGAGTAGGATACCCAATAAGGCGTAGGAATAATTACTTCCTCGCCGGGGTTAACCAAACATAAAACCGCATTGGCAATAGCCTGCTTGGCACCGGTTGAAACTACGATCTGACTCGGGTCGTAATCCAGGTTGTTCTCGTCTTTCAGCTTTTTGGAGATGGCCTTACGCAGATCAGGGTAACCGGCAACGGGTGTGTAATAGGTAAAGTTATCATCCATTGCCTTTTTAGCGGCTTCCTTTACGTGCTCTGGAGTATGGAAATCGGGCTCGCCGAAGCTTAAACTAATTACATCAACACCCTGGGCAGCCAGTTCGCGGCCCATTTTGGCCATTTTAATGGTTGCCGACTCTGCCAGGTTATTTATCCTGTCGCTTAATACGCTCATTTTCTTTATTTTTTTGTGATGCGGCAAATATAGAAAAAAGCGGAAAGGTGAAAGCAGAAAGGTAAAAGGTTTTTGGATGAACGGTAGAACCGGATAATTATCTGGCGCTACATTGTGCAGGTCCGCGTTGGGTGGCAGCGGATATCCCACAGTTTACGCAAGATATTGTGCGAGGAGGAAAGAGCGAACCTGTAACGGATAGCAGGAACAAGCGTTAATTGCTGCACCGGCAGTGCTTTTCTATTTAATCCATAGTAGATGGCCCATAATCCATAGCAGAAGACGTTTTATGGACTATGGGCCATCGACTATGGACTACCTCACTTTTCCACACCCCATGTTATTAACTCAATAAAAACTTAACCTGTAAAACTTAGCTATAAGGTGTATCTTTCGGGTTCAATTGTTAGAAGCAGTTTAAATTCGATTTTGATTATTTGCGTATTGCAAAAAATCATTGCCGTTGACTTTAGTCAACGGAATAATGAACAGAAGTTAAGTGGCTTTAGCCAAAATGTCGCTTAATATTGGGCTAAAGCCCATGTTGTCGCTTTTGTTTACCGTCGGCTAAAGCCGACGGTAATGAATGACAATCGTTTTTAAGCAAATTTAGTGGCATAGTTCAGCATCAATCCATGAACTATCAACCATAAACTACGGACTATAAATAATGAAGCTAACCAAGTTAGAAGTAAAGGGTTTTAAGAGTTTCGGGGATAAGATCGTCATTAATTTTGACGAGGGTGTAACGGCTGTTGTAGGGCCTAACGGCTGCGGCAAATCAAACGTGGTCGATTCCATCCGCTGGGTTTTGGGCGAGCAGAGCACGCGCGCGCTTCGGTCGGAGAAGATGGAGAATATCATTTTTAACGGCAATAAAAGCCGCAAGCCCGCCAACCTGGCCGAGGTTTCCCTCACTTTTGATAATACCAAAAACGTATTGCCTACCGATTTTTCGCAGGTGACGCTTACCCGCAAGCTGTACCGCAGCGGCGAAAGCGAGTACCGCCTTAACGATGTGCAATGCCGCCTGAAGGATATTACCGACCTGTTTTTGGATACCGGCATCGGATCTGATTCGTATTCCATCATCGAACTGAAGATGATCGACGAGATCATCACCAATAAAGAAAACTCGCGTCGCGCCCTGTTCGAGGAAGCATCGGGCATATCCAAGTACAAGCTGCGCAAAAAGCAAACTTTTAATAAGTTAAAAGATACCGAAGCCGACCTTGAGCGTGTGGAGGACCTGCTTTTTGAAATAGAGAAAAACTTAAAAACCTTAGAGAACCAGGCAAAAAAAACCGAACGGTATTATCGGCTAAAAGAACAATACAAAACCCTGAGCGTGATGCTGGCTTCGTTCCGGATAGCCACGTTCAGCCAGTCGCTGGCCGAAATTGAGGAATTAGAGCAGAAACAGAAGGAAGAAAAGGCGGGCATATTAACCCAGATAGATGTACTGGAAGCCGACCTGCAAAAGCAAAAGCTGGACAGCATTACCCGCGAAAAGAACCTATCGACCCAGCAGAAGGCTACCAACGAATACGTTGCCAAAATACGCGCCTACGAAAGCGAGAAGAAAATAAAGAACGAGCAACTGCGCAACCAGCAGGATAAGGAGAAACGCCTTACCGACGAACTGGAACGCGACCGCCAGCAGCTGAACCACGTGCTTTATAACATTAAACGCCTGAACGAGGAAAAAGCACAGGAAGACGAAACCCTTGATGTTGTAACCGCACGCGTGGCCGATCTGAAAGCTGCCGTTGATGAATTACGCGCTAACCAAACCGAAGCACGTACCGAATTAAACGAGCTGAACAGCATTAACAACCGCCTCCAAAACCAGATCTACAAAGCAGAAAAGGATGCTGAGATCTTACAGATACAGGAACAAGCCTTAGAGCAGGAAAGCCTGCGCAATATGGAAGATGCCAGCGGCAAGGAGGTGGAACTATCTCACTTTAACCAGGTACTGGCCGAACTGCAATACCGCACTGAGGGTTTTGAAAAGGAATTGCAGCAGGCCGTTGATGCCGAAAACAAGCTGCAGGAGCAAATAAAGGCTACCGACGAGGAACTAACGCAGGTAAAAGATCAGGCCGTGGCCGAAAGCCGCCGGCTGGATGCCAAGCAGAACGAATATAACCTGACCAAAAGTTTGGTGGATAATCTGGAGGGTTTCCCCGAATCGATCCGCTTTTTAAAGAAGAACAGCGACTGGGGCAAGAACGCGCCCCTGTTTAGCGATGTGCTTTTTTGCCGCGAGGATTTCCGTGTGGCGATAGAGAACTACCTGGAGCCGATGATGAACCATTACGTGGTGGATAGCTACGAGGATGCCATCAGCGCTATTAACCTGCTGAGCAACGCCTCGCGCGGGCGGGCGCAGTTTTTTATACTGAATAACTTCCCTGCCGAAGCATTTTCGCCGGCTGTGCATGGCGATTGGCTGCCGGCCCTGAGCGTGGTTGAGGTGGAGGCCAAATACCAGCCGCTGTGCAATCACCTGCTAAAAAACGTTTACCTGGTTGATGAAAACGCCGAAAAAGGTTTAGACGGGCAGCAACTGCCCGATGGCGTGGTGCTGTTAGGGAAAACCGGTAAGTTCAACAAGGCTAAGTTTACCATGGCGGGCGGTTCGGTGGGTTTGTTTGAGGGTAAGCGTATTGGTCGCGCACGTAATTTGGAGAACCTGTCGAAAGAGATTAAGCAACTGGAAACGCTGGTGGGCAAGTTAAAAAGCCGATCGGAAGAATTGCAGAGCGCCTTAGTAGCTTTGCGCACCGAGGGCAAGGCCGACGAGATCAAGCAAAAACAGTTGCAGCTAAACCAGTTGAATACCGAACTGATCACCGTTAAAACCCGGCAGGAGCAGTACCAGGCTTTTATAGAGAACAGCCGCAACCGCAAAGAGGATATTGCCCGCAAAATTGCCACCATTAAGGATGAATTGCTGGCCTTGCAGCCGCAGGTGGCCGAGTTTAAAACCCAAAAAGAGATACAAGGCGACCTCCTGGCCGAAAAGCAGCAGGTGTTTAACGAGTTGAACGAATACCTCACCGTGCAATCGAACGCTTACAACCAGGAGAATATCCGCTTCCACCAGCAGCAAAACAAGGTATCGGGCCTGATGAAGGATTTGGATTACCGCGAAACGCAGCAGGATGGCCTGGAAACCCGCATCAATCAAAACAGCGCCGAACTACTGACCGTAAAGGCTGCCATACAGGAAATATTAAAGCTGGCCGACCACAGTGATGACGACCTGCTGGAAATGTATGCCCAAAAGGAGGAACTGGAAAAAGCCGCCCAGCAGGCCGAGCAGGAGTACTATGCCTGGAAGGGTCAGATAACCGAGGTTGAAAATAATGTATCCGCGCTGCGCCGTAAAAAGGACAATGCCGAACTGATCGAAAGCGAACTGCGCGACAAGCGCACCAACCTGCGCGTTGATCTGAACGCGTTGAAGGAACGCCTTTCGGTAGAGTTTAATATTAATATTGAGGACCTTCTGAATACTGAAGTGCCGCAGGACGAGAGCGAAGACGACCTGCGCGAGAAGACTGAAAAGATGAAACGCCAGTTGGACGACTTCGGCGCGATAAACCCGATGGCGGTTGAGGCTTATAACGAGATGAACGAGCGTTATACTTTCATTCAAGCTCAAAAGAAGGATTTGACGGAAGCCAAGGCTTCACTGCTGGCTACTATACAGGAGATTGATGATACGGCTAAGGAGAAGTTTATGGCGGCCTTTATTAATGTGCGCGAAAACTTTATCCACGTGTTCCGTTCGCTGTTTAACGAGGAGGACAGCTGCGACCTGATCCTAACCGACCCGCAACACCCGCTGGAATCGGATATCGACATCATCGCCAAGCCTAAGGGCAAACGGCCCTTATCTATCAACCAGCTATCGGGTGGCGAAAAAACGCTGACGGCTACGGCCATCCTGTTCTCGCTTTACCTGCTGAAGCCGGCCCCCTTCTGTATCTTCGACGAGGTGGACGCCCCGCTGGATGATACCAACATCGATAAATTCAACAATATCATCCGCAAGTTTAGCAACGATTCGCAGTTCATCATCGTATCGCACAACAAGCGCACCATTGCCAGCACGGATGTGATCTACGGTGTTACCATGGTAGAGCAGGGCGTATCGCGCGTGGTGCCGGTGGATTTACGGGAGTTGGTGGATTAGGGCCTTCGGCCAGAGATTAGTGGTTGGAGATTAGAGATTAGTAAAAAATGCCCGTTCAAGCGTCTTCGCTTGAACGTTATCCTAAGTGAGTGTCTACGCTCACGTTTAAAAATTAAGCGTGGACGCTTAATTAGGAGTTGCGACAAGCGTGGACGCTTGACGCGGCGGGTTTGATAGCCGTAATTGTCATTGCGAGCGATAGCGCGGCAATCCCATAGGATGTGCAACGAGGACCTGCCTATGAGATTGCCACGTCGCTACGCTCCTCGCAATGACAAATTTTGGTAAAAAGAGAGGGATATGGCCTGCGGCCATATCCCTCTCTTTTTGTAGTAATCACTAAAAACTTACTTCTTCAGCAAGTGATGCTGCATGATCATCCCATTAAACTGGTTACCGTTTAAAGCATTGTTAATGGCTTCGGTAGCAAGTTTGGTGTTATTGGTATCAACGCTTTGAATTTGCAGATCGTTTGAAGTGGTGTACACCCCGTTTTTAGCAAAGTATATGGCTTGTGCTATTAACTTATCGTTCACATCACCAAAGTCTTTGGTCACATCGTCATTCATCTTTTTACCAGCATAATCAGTGGTACCCGGCTCCATCCCGGCATAGTAACCACCCTGGCCTAATGAATTCTTTGTTTCAAACTCAGGGATATACATTTGGTATTTGCCTATATTAATATCAAAAAAGCCAACAGGTTTGCCATAAGTTGTAACACCTATTAGCTGCACATTCATGTATGGACGCAAGCTGTTAATCGTTAACTCGCTGGCCGATGCTGTACCCGCGGTTACCAGGAAGAATACGCGGCTGATATTCAAAGTCCCTTGTTTAACAAAATTGGTAGCCGCAGTCGAAAAATCTATCTGGCTATAGTTATAAAGCTGGTTTGTATTAGCATCGCGGCGCACCTGATTCTTTAATAAAGGATCTTTCCCGGCGGCTAAGTTGGTACTGTAGTAAGTGGTATACATAACCTTACCATTAGCCGATGTCGGGGCTATTAAGCCGGCCAGGTACTCGGCTGTTTCAACAAAGCCACCGCCATTATACCGCAGATCGACGGTAAGCTCGGTAACACCGTCATTAGCAAACGATGTAAACGCGGTTGATAAAGCCGCCTGGGCACTGGCCTTGCTTACAAAGCTATTAAATACGATATAACCCATTTTTTTACCGTTACCCATATCAAGCGATTTATAGGTAATAACCGGGTTAATGGTATAAGTTCCGGCATTAATGGTTACGTTAATTGTAGTGTTATCAAATTTCTTTAGCACCATAGTAATTGTGCTGCTACCGCTGCTAAAGGCATTTTGCAAAAAAGCAAGATTAGCGGCCTGGTTAGCATAGTTGGAGGCGGCGCTCAAATCGGTACGGCCATTAACGCTCATGATCTGGTAACCGCGTTTTACACCCTGCACATCAGCCGGCGAACCGGGATAAACATATTTGATATAAAGATTTACGTTCCCGCTATAAGCATCATAAAAAGGTAAGCAACCAAAATCGCCCGCTGTAGCATTTAGCTTTTGTGATGATGTACCATCATCCATATACGAGTACTTCGCGCGGCCGCCGCTATTGGCCACATATTCATAAGCCAGGCCGGTGGCCGGGTTAATTTTATATTGCGATATTTTGTTTACCACGGCCTGCAGCGCGGTCAGGTCGGTTGTGCCGGTTACGGCGCGGGGGTTAACGGTATTATAATCGGGGATGCCATCGTACCAGTAATAATCTTCCTTGGCATACAGGAATACCGAGTCTTTCATTTTATCTAACGCGGTACCTGTAGTGGGGATAGTTGGATCGGTAGTGGTGGTACCGGTATCTGTAGCTTCGTCGGCTGGTTTACTTTTTTTACAGGCGGTAAAAAATATCAATAGCGTTCCTGCAATAAACAGTATTTTTTTCATTTTAATCGGGGTTAACACACTATATACGTAGCAACATGCATATTAGTGTTTACAAATGTAAATTTTATTAATAATATTTATTACGGCTATAATAAATACACGTTAAAGAAAATTGGCGATAAGATCGTCAATCCACAACAGTCTTTATTTTCTCGGTCTCCTGTTGGCTATCATCCCGTTAAAATCTTCGGCACCTATATTATGGCTAACAGCCGGCTGGCCATCAACGCTTTGTATTTTCAGGCTGGTACCATAAGTACCGTTTTTCACATAATTAAGCGCGTGCGACAGCAAACCTTCGGTGGCGTCGCCAAAATCTTTGGTCAGGTCATCATTGCTGCCAAATCCGGGATAGTTACCACCAGGGTTCATGCCGGTAAAGTACCCACCCTGCCCTGCCGAGTTTTTAGTTTCAAACTCGGGTACGTATAGCTGGTAAGCATTAATGTTGATAGCGAAAAACCCTACCGGCTTGCCATAGGTATTAGTGCCTATCAGCTTAACATCCATAGCAGGTATCAGGTTATTAATAGCCAGTTCGCTGGCCGATGCAGTGCCGCCGGTAACCAAAAAGAATACGCGGCCAATATTCAGGCTTCCCTTTTTACTAAAATTAACCGCATTACCGGCCACCGTATAATCAACCTGGGCCAGGTTATATAAACCGTTCGCATCACGCGCTACCTGGTTCTTCAACACCTCGGCCTTACCACTTTGCAGGGTGCTGTTAAAATAATAGTTGTACATGGTGGTATTATTCTTAGCCGTAGGGACGATCAGGTTAGCCAAATATTCGGATGTGGAAACATAACCGCCGCCGTTGTAGCGCAGGTCTACCACCAAATCGGTAATGCCGTTGCTGGTAAAGCTGGCGAAAGCTTCATCCAACTTTGGTGTAGCATTTGCAGGCGCAGTAAAAGTATTAAAAACGATATAACCAACTTTTTTCCCGCTGCCCAGATCAAAGGTTTTATAAAGCAGCACCGGGTTAACCGTATAACTGCCCGAGTTTAGCGTTACGCTGTAGGTACTATTATCGGGGCGTTTAAGCGTCATACTCAGCGGCGACGTGCCCAATGCGTTAACAATAAAATTGTAATCGGTGTTTGAAGACAGATCCAGGTTGCTGCGGCTGTTCACTGTAGTAAGCATATCACCCCGGTGCACTCCATTATTACCTGCTGCCGATCCACCGTAAACATAGCGTACCCTTATGTCTGTATTGCTGATGGCGGTCAGGGCGAAGCCAAAATCGGCCTTATTGCCACCCAAAGCAGCGCTGGTTTGCCCGTTATCAATAAACGAATACTTGGCTTGCCCACCACTATTGGCTACATACTCGTAAGGTTGCCCGGTTTGCGGGTTAATTTTAAACTGCGAAAGGATATTTACTTCGGCGCCAACAGCGGCCAGATCGCTGCTCCCGTTTATACTACGTGGCTGCAGATCGTGATAACTTGGGATAGCATCGGCCCAGTAATATGCCTCTTTGGTGTACAGGTATACCGAATCGCGCACCAGGTCTAAAGTGGTACCCTCTTTGGTTGGTCCATCTAAAATACCTTCATCCGATTTTTTATGGTGGCAGGCCGTTAAAACGCCGGCTACCAACACTACAGCAAAGTAAAACGATCTTTTCATATCCAATAGTTTAACCACATTACTTTAAACGTAAAGCACTTACATTAAGTTGCTTCAGCCTCACCCCTCTCTCCAAAGGAGAGGGACTTTTAAAAAAGTACATGTCAAGTACTCTCCTTTGGAGAGGATTAAGTGAGGCTACTATAAAGATATGAATTCGTCGGCATAAATAAAATCAATGCCGCAAGCTTCAGCGCAAAGTACATCGGTATCAGTTACGCCGGTCATCACCATATCGCGGCGCTGCAGGCCGTGGTCGGCTATGAGTTTGTAGATACTGTCCGGTTCGGGTTTGGGCGAAAGTTCATCGGCGAAGTAGCAGGTAAGGTATTTTTCAAGTCCGTGCCATTCTACATGCTTTAATTTATTCAGTTGTTGCTCTGGGTTGCCGTTGGTAACAATGAACAGTTTTTTCCTGTCCACCACAATATCCTGCATCAATTGCAGCATATCGGCATATAGCAAAAGTTTTAGCGGCAACTGGGCGCTTTTATGCAGATGTTCGAAATTGAAGCGGTATTGCTCATCCAGTTGAAAGCGCTGCTGAACACGATCAAACACCACCTCCGGACCATCTTCATCGTGTGTTTTCACCATCAGGTTTACCAGCACCTTGGCGTCCAGCATTTCAGTATATTCCAAAAAACCTGCGAAGAGGTAATACACCTGGTACAGGTAATCCTTTTCGGGATACAGCACGTTATCCAGTTCAAAAATAAAGGCGGTTTTGCGCGGGTCTATATCACTGTACTTCATCGGCCGCTTTAATGGTTATTCCGTATTCGTTAAATAATAAGGCTGCCTCGTTCAGCAGATCAAGTTCGGCAGTTTGCAGGGCGTATATGATTTCAATACCCTTATCTAAACTTAAAGTCAGCATCTTATGCGCGTATGATGCATCGTTCGGGTTGGGCAAACTGATCATCGCCCCGCTCTGCAACATCACAGCGGGCAGTTCTGCATAATCGCCCAAAACGATATTTCCCTCCAGCTTACTCTTCAACTGATGCGCCCGGCCTGAAGCCGCCCCGGTAATCAACATTTTAGCCATCAGGATATAATTAAGCCGTCCTTCATGGTCACCTTACGGTCCGACAGGTTAGACAGGTCTTCGTTATGGGTTACAATTACAAAGGTTTGATCAAAGTCGCGGCGCAGCCTGATGAACAATTCGTGCAGTTCGCGCGCGTTGGCCGAATCAAGGTTACCCGAGGGTTCATCGGCAAAGATCAGGTCGGGCTTATTGATCAGCGCACGGGCTACGGCCACACGCTGCTGCTCGCCGCCCGAAAGTTGGTTAGGCTTATGCGTGGTCCGATCGCTCAAACCCAGCATATCCAGCAGTTCCATGGCGCGTGCCTCGGCAACTCCTTTAGCGGTACCGGCAATAAAGGCCGGGATGCACACATTCTCCAGCGCGGTAAACTCGGCCAGCAGGTGATGAAACTGGAAGATGAACCCGATCTTGCGGTTACGGAAGTTACTTAGCTGCGTACTGTTCATGCTGCTCAGTTCGTGCCCGTTAAAAAATAGCCGACCTGCATCGGGCTTATCCAACGTGCCCAAAATATTCAGCAGCGAGCTCTTCCCCGCGCCCGACGCGCCTACAATGGCCACAATTTCCCCCTTGGCAACTTCCAGGTCAACCCCTTTTAAAATGTGCAGGTTGCCGTACGATTTATGGATAGCTGTAGCTTTAAGCATGGGGGTAAAGGTAGGGAATCTAGACCGCTGATTTTTTATGATTACACTGATTTCGTTGATTTTTCTCAAAAATCCTGCCATCTGTTAAATCTGTTTAATCATGGTTCAGACAATTGTGGCGTTGCCTGCGGCCCGGGCTGTACGCTCATACTACACAAGGCCTTAGCCACAAGGCCGGTATCCGCTCCCATCCATAACGCGGATGAATTACTATTCCGGCAACCCCGTTCCCTCTTTTGCCAAAGGCAAGAGAGAGTGGTCCAGCGAAGCGTAGACCGGGTGGGTCTACCCGTCGGCTCTGCTATCGGCCTTACTCACCCCGACGACGCTTCGCTGGTCGGCCCTCTCTTCGCTGCGCGGAAAGAGGGCAAGAGTATTATCAGAAACCCCATCCCCTCTTTTGCCGAAGGCAAGAGAGAGTGGTCCAGCGAAGCGTAGACCGGGTGAGTCTACCCTTGGTTAGTTTCCTTGTGCCATTTTCTCTTTTAAAGTCCATCGGTTTAGGAATTACCAATAATACGATGGACATGCTCTGTGTTCTCTGTGCAAACCTCCGTGCCCGTTGTGGTTAACTCATCGCCACTACCATCACCTATATGTTACTTTAAATTATTCAGGATTTATTTATCTTGTCCGACCAATAACTGATCTGACATGAAATTAAAGTTTACAGCAACGCTTGCATCAGGCGTGTTGCTATCCTTAAGCACCGGCGTTTTCGCACAGCAAAAATTAGTTAATCCCGCTGTCGACGCGGCTATGCAAACCGCCAGCGCCGACGAAATAAAGGCCAGCATTACCTACCTGGCCGATGATAAATTACTGGGCCGCGCGCCTGGTACGCCGGGTTTCCAAATGGGTGCCGACTATGTAATAGGCAAGTTAACCGAGTACGGCGTAAAACCCGCCGGCGAAAATGGCGGCTGGACACAACAAGTGCGTTTTCGCCGCACTTTCGCTGGTAAAACGGGTTCGGCTACATTAACCATAGCCGGCAAAACCGATAGCATTAAGTACGGTAACGATATCTTCATCTATCCCGATCCGGTTCACCAGGTGGTAACCTCATCAGGCCAGCTGGCTTTCGCGGGATACGGTATTACCGATAAACAACTGAACTACGATGATTATGCCGGGCTGAATGTTAAAGGCAAGATCGTGGTGATCGTTCGCGGGGCGCCAAAAAGCTTCCCGTCTTCGGATGCATCACACAGTATGGATTTGATCACCATACAAAAAAATGCAGCCGCGCATGGTGCCAAAGGGGTTATCCTTGCCGTGGGCGATTCTACCGCGCGCCCGATACTGCCTAATCCCGGTCGCAGAGGCACTTATAGTATAATGGACGAGAAGGGTGTTCCCGTAGTGTCGCGCAATTATTTTGGCGGGGTGGAAATGTTGGCCATGGTTGGTTACAAAACGTTTAAGGCATTAGCCGCTACGGCCGGGAAAAATGCAGGCGATGTGGTAGCATCTATCAAAGCGGGAACACCCATGTCGTTCCCTGTCAATGCTTCCGTAAGCGCTACCGCCGATTTTAGCTACCAGGATATTGCCGGCTTTAACGTAGTGGGCAAAATAGAAGGATCAGACAAAAAATTGAAGAATGAATACGTGGTGCATAGCGCTCACCTTGATCACCTTGGTGTTGGTCAACCTATACAGGGCGACTCTATCTATAACGGCGCGCATGATAATGCTTCGGGCGTATCAAGCCTGTTGCAGATAGCCAAGATCTACCATAACCTGAAAGAAAAGCCCAAACGCTCTATCCTGATCGTTATGGTTACCGGCGAAGAGTTGGGAGATTTGGGCTCGGGCTATTTTGCAAGCCATCCAACCGTTCCGGTAAAATCGATGGTAGCCGATGTGAATACCGATATGCCTACCATCATTGCCCCGCTATTGTCGGTTACCGCTTTGGGTGCCGAGCATTCATCGCTGGCGGCGGTGGTTGATAAGGCAGCCCGCTACATGGATATGACCGTTGAACCCGACCCTGAGCCGGAGCAGAACCGTTTTGTACGCAGCGATCAGTATAGCTTTGTGGTACACGGTATCCCGGCGCTGCACATTAAATACGGCGCACGCACGCCTGACGGTAAAAACAACCTGAACGACCTGGTGAAAGTTTGGCGCGCCAAATACTACCACAAACCACAGGACGATATAAATGGCATGTTTGATTTTGACGCCGGCCGTAAATACGCCCAGCTTAACTTCCTGATAGGGTATGTGGTTGCAAATGATCCGCAACGCCCAACCTGGAATAAAGGTGATATCTTTGAAAAGAATTAAATAAATCGGATATTTACCTGTCATGCCGACATGTTTCGGTGTCTCGTTGTTGCATTTTTACTATACTTGCATATTAGAGATGCCGAAATATTTCGGCATGACAGGTTAAACAGTTAGCTAAACATGCACACTTATACCGGACAGGAACGATTTTTATTAGCCACCGATTGTATCATCTTCGGATTTGATGGCACCGATATTAAACTGCTGCTGATACACCGCGGGCTGGAACCCATGAAGGATCACTGGAGCCTGATGGGTGGTTTTGTACAAAAAGACGAAACCCCTGATGATGCCGCCAACCGGGTGCTTGAACAGCTTACCGGCCTGAAAAATGTGTACATGGAGCAACTGCACGTATTCGGCGCGCCCGACCGCGACCCCGTAGAGCGGACAATATCAGTTGCCTATTTTGCCCTGATAGATATACACCAGTACGAGGCGCAGTTAACCCACGAGCATCATGCCGAGTGGTTCCAGTTGAACGAACTGCCCGAACTGATATTCGACCATAACGAAATGGTAAAGCTGGCTAAAAAGCAATTACGCTACAAAGCCGCCCTGCACCCTATCCTGTTCCAGCTATTGCCCGAGAAATTTACCATCCCGCAACTGCAGGCCCTATACGAGGGCATCTATCAATCCAAACTTGACGACCGTAACTTCAGCCGTAAAATATTATCAACCGGCTTACTGGTTAAACTGCCCGAAAAGGAAAAACTATCATCAAAAAAAGGGGCGTTTTATTACAAATTAGATCAATCTAATTACCTGGAAAACTTCCACTCATTCCTGAATTTCATCCCAAATCCCGACAGGTTTTTTAAGGATTAAGAGTATTGTCTGAACCTTGATTAAACAGATTTATCGGATCACCACTATTTTTAAATCCTGTCATCGGTTAAATCCGTTTAATCAAGGTTCAGACAATTATTGCAACGTCTTCGGCAATATCACCGTAAAGGTAGTCCCTTCTCCCGGTGCCGATTTAACTTCGATGGTGCCGTGGTGTTTTTCAATGATGCCGAATACGATGGACAGCCCGAGTCCGGTGCCCTCGCCAATATCTTTTGTGGTGTAAAAGGGTTCGAACATGTGTAGCTTTACCTCGTCGCTCATACCAATGCCGGTATCGGTAATTTCAATGCTGATATTTTCGGGGTAGTCGCGGGTGATAATGAGGATATGCTCGTTGTTATGTACGGGCTTGGCTTTAATGGCTTGTATACTGTTATTGATCAGGTTTACCAACACCTGGTTTATCTTACCGGGGTAACAGTTTAGCAGGGGAAGTTTATCTAACAACGGCTTTATTTCTATACCGTAGGGTATGGTGCTGCGTAACAGCACCAGGGTGGTCAGGATAGATTTGTTAATATCAATGGCTTTTAAAACCAATTCATCTGTGCGGCTGAAGGTGCGCAGGCTATGTACGATCTCGGTAGTGCGTCCGGCCCCTTCTTCAATCCCCTCCAGCAGGGTAATGATCTCTTCCTTTATAAAATCAATATCAATTTCCTTAGCGTAGCTGGCCGCCTTTTCCTGCAAGCCGGCATCGGTAGGATTAGTAACCAACTGGCGGTAGTATTCGATCAGGTTAAACACTTCCAAAAAATCCATTTTCAGCGGCTTAATGTTAGCGCTGACGAAGTTGATGGGGTTATTGATCTCGTGCGCTATGCCCGCTGTAAGTTGTCCCAGCGATGCCATCTTTTCGGTATCGATCAGTTGTATCTGGGCCGATTTCAAATTCTCGATAGTTACCGAGAGGTTTTTGTTGGTCTCTATCAACTCCTGGGTACGTTCCTTCACCTTATTCTCCAGCGCGAAGTTCTGCCCGGTGATCAGGCGTTCGTTCTCGCGGGCAATGGCCAGCGCCAGTTCCTTGGTTTCCAGGCTTTGCTTGCGATAAAAGTTAATACGGTCGGCCAATGCTACCGAGAACATGATCAGTTCGAAAGCCGAACTGTACAGAATAAGGTTGGCAGTAAGATCATTATAAGGTAACAAACCTTTATTGCGGGCGATGGTGGCCAAAACAGTGATAAGGAATAAGCTCCAGGCCAGCATAAAAAACTTGGCCGGCTTAAAACCCTTTACATACAACGATATCCCGATAAGCAGCAGCACTATTGAATTAATTGTGGCTATTATGGTAATTAAGCTTAAAGCCAGTGTAGCTTGTTTAAACAAAGTAGCAACTACCGGCAGGCTCACCAGTATATACAGCACATAGTAGTAGCGGGAATATATTTTAGATTGATGCTCTTTCAACTGTAAAAACTCGCGCACAAACATCAGTATCGAATACCAGAAACCTACCCGTGTAAGCGGTATCAGGTAATTGTTCAGCAATTGCTTATCAACCGGCAAAAAGTTGGTGCCCAGGCCGCGCAACTGCCATTGGGTAAGGCCCAGGAAGATAATATAGAAGATATAGTAAAGATAGCTTCTGTCTTTCACTAGTATATAAAGCATCAGGTTATACAAAACCATAATGCCGATAATTCCCATAAAAAAGCCTACGGTTACATTTTCGATGATGCTGCTGTGCAGGTAGTAATCGGCGCTTTGTATGCGGATGGGGATAGCCATCGAGTCGTTACTTTTTATGCGCAGGTAAATGGTACAAACCGAATCGGGCAGTACAGGGCAGTTAATAATGCGGCTGATCTGTTTAGAATTATTTTTTTTATCCTGCACATCGGTAGAGCCGAGGTGGATCACGTGGCGGTCGGTAATGCCCACATCATACAGGTCGAAGCCGTCTATCACCCCAAAGTTTATGGTAACGGGCAGGTAGGGTTCGATGGTTTTATTATGCAGGGTTAGTTTTACCCAAATTACCGAGTCGGCATAGTTAATAAAGGGAAATTGCGTTTTAGTATGATGAAAATCTTTGCTGACCGCGATATCGGCAATGGTAAGGTTGGCCTCGCGATCCTCCAGTTGGGTGAAGTAACGCTTGCTTAGCAATACCGATTGATTATTGCTGATGGTGAGTGTATCGGTAGCCTTTGCAGCAAAACACCATAGCATTAATAGTATAAAAGCCGGAATTTTTCCCATTTATGGACAAACAAATGAATTACCGCAATAATTTTACACAAATTTTTGCGTTTATTAAACCTTAAACTATTAAATTCGTTTAACTATTGATGCCGAAACCCCTAAAACCAGAACTATGCAGATAGGTATACTATATGTTGATGATGAGGTGAATAACCTGAATAGTTTTAAAGCTGCGTTCAGAAGATACTTTAACATACATACGGCCCAATCGGCCCGTGAAGGCCGCAAAATACTGGAGGCCGAAGAAATTGGCGTAATTATTACCGACCAGCGCATGCCCGGCGAAACCGGCATCGAATTTTTGGAATCTATCCTGCCCATCTATCCCGATACTATCCGCATCCTGTTAACCGGCTTTTCGGACATTAACGCCGTTATGGGTGCCATTAACCGCGGGCAGGTATACAAATACCTGGTAAAACCATGGCAGGATGACGAACTGAAAATGTATATCCAAAACGCCCTTGAACTATATAACCTGCGCAAAGAAAATAAAGACCTGGCCCAAAAACTAAAAATAGCCACCATGGAACTGGAAATGCTATCGGCCAGAGAGAAGATATAATTTTCACTATCAATATACTTTTTTTCAACTGTTTACGTATTTTTAGCAAACCGTTATGTTTTTGCCTAAATAAGCATAGCAGGTAACACTAATTAATACTGTTGATGCGTTGAAAACAATACCCCATATTGTAGTTATACTGCTATTTATTACTTTTTGCTGTACCCGTGTTTTTGCGCAGGGTAGCACATCTAACAAAGGCACTGAGTTTTGGACTTGTTGGATGAGTCACGTTGACGGTACAGGCAGTTCAATGAGCCTTTATATCACTGGCGATATTACCACTACTGGCACTGTAAGTTTTGCCGACGGCACGACAGCATCTATACCTTTTAATGTTACTGCAAATAAGGTTACTATAGTAAATATACCAACAAGCGTTTATTTAAGTAGTGCCGGACAAATCGCTAAAGGTATTTACATCACTTCGGCAAAAAACATTGTTGTATATGCCCATATTTACCATGCTTCCCGATCTGGTGCTACGTTAGTTCTTCCGGTAAATGCAATGGGTAAAGATTACTATTCAATTAATTATACACAAAAACCCACTTCTGCCTATTCAGTATTTTGCGTAATCGCTACCGAAGACAATACCACAGTAGAAATTACTCCATCTGCTAAGCTAACTACCGGCCAGGCTGCCAAAACGGCGTTTAATATTTCCTTAAGAAAAGGCGAAGTGTATCAGGCATTGTCATCAACTGATCTTACTGGCAGCCATATCCGGTCGATTAGCAGCGGTACGGAACCGTGCAAAAAGATAGCTGTATATTCGGGAAGTACATGGCTCGCCATTAATTGTAATACGGCTCAGGGCGCTAAAGCATCTGCTGATAATTTATTTCAACAAGTATATCCGACAGCCGCATGGGGAAAAAATTACGTTACAGCCCCGCTTGCAGGGCGCAACTACGATGTATTTCGCATTATATACAGCGACCCTACTGCAAAAGTAACTTTAAACGGGACGCTTATACAAAGCAACCAGTTAATAAATAATTTATATTACGAGTTTAATTCACAAAGTTCAAATGTAATTACATCTGATAAGCCAATACAAGTTGCACAATATGCAGTGACTCAAAACGCCACCATTAATTGTGTAGACAATCTTGCTGAAACGATAGGCGACCCCGAAATGATATTTTTATCGCCGATTGAACAAGGGCTTGACCATGTTACTTTATATTCTACAGACCAGCAGGTTATAGTGCAAAGTTATATTAATGTGATTATCCCCACTACAGCGGTATCATCGTTTGTTTTGGACGGGGCCTCGTACACCAATTTCTCAAGCATTAATACCACTTATTCATATGCCCAAATACCTGTTAAATCCGGGCCAACATTAGGTACACATAATATCAGCGCATCCGCTCCTTTCAATGCTATTGCTTATGGATTTGGTCAATTTGAATCCTACGGCTACGCCGCCGGTACCGACCTAAAAAACCTTAATGAATTTATCAATTTGCAGGACGCGGCCACTAACAGCATTGTATCGCAAGGCTGTGCCGGGGTAACCTACAAGCCAAGGGTAATTATACCTTATCAAACCACAAAGATAACCTGGGATATGAAAGATGGTAAAACACCCGTTGCTATCACTTACGCCCAGCCCGATTCAACCTTAACAAAAAACGGACAAACACTATATCTTTATAACTATTCTTCCACTATTAGTTATAATACTCCCGGGAATTATAGCATTGTAGCCACTGTATTCAATCAAAACGCCGACGACTGCGGCAGCAACGAGGATATCGAATTTGACTATACCATATCTGATGTCCCCACAGCCAATTTTACCCATTCGGTTAAACCAACCGGTACCTGCCCCGGCGATGAGGTTACTTTTACCGATACCACCGACCCAAAAACCGTGGGCATTAAAAGCTGGAGCTGGGATTTTGGCGATGCGGCAAATTCTACAGCGAGTAACCCCAACAACGTCACTAATCAAAACCCGAAGCATACTTTTATCAAACCGGGCGATTATACCGTAATGCTAACGGTTCAGAACCAAAACGGCTGCTCTACAACCTCTCCTCCACAAACCATCCATGTTAATCAATCTCCAACCGCAGCATTCACCACATCGACTCCTGATTGCGAGACACGGGATATCACTTTCAATGCGCAGGCTTCGGCAGCTAACGAGGGTACTTTAACCACCTGGCTATGGGATTTTGGCGATGGTACGGCTACAGTTCAAAAAACAAACGGCCAGCCTTTTCCGCACCAGTTTGCAGCAACAGGTACGTACCAAATATCGTTAACGGTTACCAGCAGCACAGGGTGCAGCAATACAGTTATTAATAGTGTTATTGTTAATCCGTTGCCGGTGGTTGATTTTATCCTGCCCGATGTTTGCCTTTCAGATGCCTTCGCACAATTTACGGATAAGAGTACCATTGCCGATGGATCGGAAGGACAATTTACCTGGTCGTGGGATTTTGGCGATGCGACACGATCAACCGCGATTAATCCAAATACTTCACAGCTGCAAAATCCTAAGCATCAATACACACAGGTAGGCAATTATACGGTTAGCTTAACAATTACCTCAAAAAACGGTTGCATAGTCACCAAATCGCAGCAGTTTACCGTTAATGGCGATACTCCTAAAGCTTTGTTTGATATCCCTGCTCCAACCTGTAGCAGCGATGATGCCTTATTTAAAGATAATTCGACGGTTAACTTTGGCAATATCACCAGGCTGGTATGGTATTTTGACTACAATAATAACCCCGGTCAAACCGTAATCTACACCAAAGATCAATTCCCTGCAGACCGGATATATCATCATAATTATGGTTTATTTAATAATCAGCCGTCTAAAACTTATGCTGTAAAAATGGAAGCTTACTCGGGCGAAAGCTGCGTAAGTGTAAGCGAGGTGAAAAATGTTGTGATAAATGCCAATCCTTATGCTAAAGTAACGCCAATAGGCCCGCTATGCCAGGAGGCTGCCCCGGTGCAAATTCCGGTTAGCGTGGTTTATGGCAATGGCACAGGCACGTTCAGTGGTACAGGCGTATCCGCTTCGGGTCTGTTCGATCCGGCAAAGGCCGGCCCCGGCACATTTAATATCCATTATACTTTTGCAAATGATAATACCCAATGCGCGTTCGATACCACGCTGTCGGTAACCGTTTACCCCACTCCTACCGCCAATGCCGGCCCCAATCTGCATGTTTTGCAGGGTGGCAGCATCACCATTAATGCCAGCGCCGGTCCGCAACCGCTTCAATACAAATGGACGCTGGCCAACGGTGGCAAGGCCATTGGTTTAGATCACGACGATGTGCTTAGTCCCATAGCCTCGCCAACTGATGATACCGATTATATGCTTACGGTAACAACGGCCAATGGCTGCAGTAAATCGTCGGTAGTGCATGTAAGCGTGCTTAAAGCGCCGGTGGTGCCTAACACCTTCACACCCAATAATGATGGGTTTAACGACCGCTGGGAAATAAAATATTTAGATACTTATCCAAATTGTACGGTTGAAGTATACAACCGATTGGGAGAAAAGCTATATTCGTCTGTTGGTTACCCTGTACCGTGGGATGGCACCTACCAGGGCGCCACCCTGCCTGTGGGTACCTACTACTATATTATCAACCCGAAAAACGGCCGAAAGGTCATCAGTGGCAGTATAACTATAATCAGGTAGGTTTAAATTTAATGAAGCGGATATTATTATTGTGCGGAGGGATTTTGGCCGGGCTGGTGCAATTGGCATGCGCCCAGCAACGCCCGCAGTATACCCAATATGTGTTCAATAGCTTTTTATTGAACCCCGCGGTAAGCGGTATTGAAAACTATGTAGACCTTAAAGCCGGCTATCGCAGCCAGTGGACAGGGCTGGACGGCGCACCTGTAACCAGTTATATTACCATCAACGGCCCTATAGGCCGCAATTTTGTGCAGGGCGATGCTACCGCCATGCCCGGCGATGGCGCAAACCCCTACAGCCGCAGCTATACGCAGGATTACATGGCATCCGAACCGCATCACGGTGTAGGTTTTTCTTTAGTGTCCGACAAAACCGGCCCTATCACCCAAACCAATATGGACCTGAGCTATGCCTATCACCTGGGCCTAACCTCAAACCTTAACCTGGCAGTAGGCGTATCGGCCGGTGTTAACCATATTGGCCTAAACCTGGCCGAAATTACGGTTGCAGATACTCAACCCGACCCGGTAATTGTAAACGGCAATGCCAGCCAATGGAAGCCCGACCTGAGCGCGGGTATATGGGCCTATTCGGGTAATTACTTTATGGGCGTATCGGTACAGCAATTGTTAAAGCAAAACCTGTATTTTAATACCACCAGCAACGTAACCCAAAGCCAAACGGTACCGCACTACTTTTTTACAGCCGGCGTAAAAGTGCCAATGGGCGACGATGTGGCCCTGCTGCCATCGGTACTTGTAAAAGTGATACAACCTGTGCCTACTACCTTTGATGTGAACCTAAAAATGGCTTTCCGCGATATATTTTGGATAGGAGGATCGTACCGTAAAGATGATTCGTTCGGCGCGCTGGCCGGTTTCAATATCAGTTCAACCATCAACGTAGGCTATTCGTACGATCTTACTACATCGGCCCTAAAAACCGTAAGCAACGGCACACACGAAATTGTGATCGGTATTTTGCTGAACAACAAGTATAAGGTACGCTGCCCACAACACGGGTTTTAACTTAATGCCCAGTCATAAAGACATTTTTGCTCATATAATATATAATTAATACTTAACAGGTGAATACGGTACGTTTACCGAAAACAAACGTGGTTTCGCCGATTATTTATTGATACTTTTTTCTCAAATCACGCTATTTGCTAAAAAGTACAATGAAAGTATTTATTCAAAATTTACCCGCCTGGTTAAAGGTACTCATCTATTTCCTGGCTTTGTGGGGTGCAACCCTAATTACGGGCATATTACCTATGTTCAATGATTTTGCCTTTTTCTTTTTGGTTTCATTGGCTTTAAGCTGGATATTTTTAACTATGGAGAATAAGTCTTTGCTATCGTTGGGTTTTATTCCACTCAATAAAAAGCAAGTAAGCTATTTTTTTAATGGGCTTGGTATAGGCGCTTTAATGTTGCTGGGGTGTTTCGCCTTAACGGTATTCTTAACGAAGGATACATGGTTGTTTAACTGCAAGGTTGCTCCTATGTATTTAATCATGTCCTTTTTAATTTGCCTATGGTCTGCATTTGTCCAGGAATTTGTATTCAGGGGGTATCCTTTTCAAACTTTATTAAAACGCTATTCGCCGTGGATAGTACAATTGATAATAGCGATACCTTTTGGTTTAATGCATCTTATGGATCATAAAATGAGCAGTAGTGATATTGCGATAACTATGTTATGCACAGGTATAGGGTCGGTACTTTTTGGGCTCGCGTATATTAAAACTAAAAGCCTGATGCTGCCTATAGGCATTCATCTTGGTTGGAACTACCTGCAACTACTAATACCCCGCGCTTCGGGAGGAGGAAATTCAGGGTTGATCATTATTAACAGCCAGGCTACATACGGCGTTTTAAACGTGGTAATTCCTTACATTATTGTTGCGTTGTTAAGTATTTTGATACTTTGGATGTGGAAGCCGGCAACTTCCATAAAGGCTTAAAGATATGTTATTCACAAACATTTTAACAGCGTAGTTACAACTCCTTTCTAAGTCTCGCCACCGGTATGTTCATCTGTTCGCGGTATTTGGCTACGGTGCGGCGGGCGATGTTGTAGCCTGCATCCTTTAATATTTCGGTGAGTTTTTCGTCGGCCAGCGGGTGGCGTTTATCTTCCTTGCCAATATGCTCTTCAAGTATCTTCTTCACCTCTTTGTTGGATACTTCCTCACCGCTTTCGGTTTGGATGGCTTCGCTAAAGAAAGATTTCAGCAGGAAGGTACCGTATTCGGTCTGCACATATTTGGAGTTGGCCACACGCGATACCGTAGAGATATCCATACCAATTTTATCGGCGATATCTTTCAGGATCATCGGCTTCAGGTTCTTTTCATCGCCAGTCAAAAAGAAATCGTACTGGTAATGCATAATGGCATTCATGGTTTTCAGCAGGGTTTGCTGGCGTTGTTTTATCGCATCGATAAACCACTTGGCCGAATCGAGCTTTTGCTTTACAAACTGCACAGCTTCTTTCAGCTTCTTATCCTTTTGCGATGCCTTATCGTAATGCTCAAACATATCCTGGTACGAACGGCTTACGCGTAGCTCGGGCGCGTTTTTAGCGTTAAGGGTCAATACCAGTGTGCCGTCGTTATTGGTGATATGAAAATCGGGGATCACCTGCATTTGTTTGGTATTCACCTCGTTGCTGTCACCGGGCTTGGGGTTTAGCTTCAGTATCTCGCTCACTACGGCGCGCAACTCCATCGAGTCCATATTAAGCACCTTTTCCAGTTTATCGTAGTGCTTGCGGGTAAACTCATCCAGGTAATCCTCAACTACAATAATGGCTTTTTTAATAACAGGATCGTTCGCGTCTTTCTTGCGCAGTTGTATCAGCAGGCACTCCTGCAGGGTGCGCGCGCCAACGCCCGCCGGGTCGAAAGTTTGGATCACCTTCAGCATCTCCTCTACCTCCTCGTCCTCGGCCATCACGTTTTGCGAAAAGGCCAGATCGTCGGTAAGCGAAGTGATGGGGCGGCGCAGGTAGCCGTCGTCATCCAAACTACCTATAATTTGCTGCCCGATACGGAAATCTTTTTCGGTAAGCGGTAACAGGTCAAGCTGCGATTGCAGGTTCTCGAAGAAAGATGACTGAACGGCAATGGGGATCTCTTTACGGTCTTCGTCATCATCTCCGTTTTGGTCGTAGCGCGAGCCGTAATCGTTCACGTTATCTTCCTGCAGGTAGTCGTCGATGTTAAATTCATCAGAGCCCCCCATATCGTCGTCGCTGCTGTAGTTATCTTCGTCGGGGTCGCGGTCGGGGTATTGCTCCTCGGGCTCGCTCATATTGGTCAGGCTAAAATCTTCAAGCGCGGGGTTTTCCTCCAGTTCCTCCTTAATGCGGGTATCTAACGATACGGTTGGCACCTGCAGCAACTTAATAAACTGAATTTGCTGCGGAGATAATTTTTGTAATAGTTTTTGTTGAAGATTCTGTTTTAGCATATGTTAGATAGCGCCAAAATTACATCAAATTATGTCGAAATAAAAACGCCGGCATTTGATGTAAAGTGTAAAACCTTTTATTTGTTTTTGGTTTCTATAAATAATGCCTTAACTTCATTTTGAAGTAGAATTTATTAATCACAAATAAAAATTTCAATCTATGGGCTTTGTTAAAGAATTTAAGGAATTTGCCATTAAAGGCAATGTGATAGATCTGGCTGTGGCTGTGGTAATTGGCGCGGCTTTCGGCAAGATCGTAAGTTCGTTGGTTGATGATATCATCACCCCGGCTATCCTCACCCCGGCGCTTAAAGCTGCTCACTTAACCAACCTGAGCGAACTGGTAATACCCGGAACGGCTATTAAATACGGCAACTTCCTGTCGCAAATTATTTCGTTCCTTATCGTAGCCGTAGCCTTATTCCTCATCATTAAAGGCATCAACGCTACCAAAAAGAAAGAAGAGGCCGCCCCCGCCGCGCCACCTGCGCCTACCAAGGAGGAAATATTGCTTACTGAGATAAGGGATCTGCTGGCGAGGAAATAAGCCGAGCCCCCCAGCCCCCTAAAGGGGGAGTGAATGGGCAAAATGTCTTAAAAGGCGTGCTCCCCTTTAGGGGGCTGGGGGGGGTTAAAGCACCATTATACTCTTGCGCTGCACGGTATACGCACTGAAATAGCCTAATGCACCGTTGCTGATGTTGGATGTTGGATTGGATGGCGTAGCCGAATTGGCCGGCCCGTTGCCGCCCTGCTGACCGAGATTGTACCAGTAATTGTACACGTTTTTATCGATGCACTGCATCTCCACTTCTACCTTGTCGCCGGTTTTTAGTTCGATATCGTATTGATAAAGGGTGCTGTTTACAATGCGGCCGTTGCTAAGGTTATCGTTAATTGTAAATACCTGCTTTACCTGTACACCGTTCACAAACATCAGGAAATTGTATTGATTGACAGCATCCGGCGGGTCGTGGTAAAAGGCTGATACCGTTTTTACCGTTTTTTTACCTACTGCCAGGCCACTGATATTTATCGAATCGAGCGTAACCTGGTTGGGCATAACCGATGTGGCAGTGTAGGTTTTATCGCCCAGTTTTACGGTCATGGTATAAGCCGTGCCCGAACGCCCCCGGGTATTAGCTAGGGTATACTGACCGGGTTGTGTTTCTTTAAAAGTGGTTGTTCCCGTAGTGCTGGCTACCGTAACCGCGGCACCGGTTACGGGCGGGTAAACATTGGCATCATCATAAGCAACTGTTTTAGATATAGTGATGGTTTGCACACCTGCAACATTGGTGAGTTTACCCTCTATCACTATCTTTTCATCGTTATTGCCGATCTTAATATCAATAACCCGCTGGCACGACGCAATGGCCATGTGCAGGATTGAAGCCGGTATCAGCAATAAGTATCTACGCACAGATCTAAAATTTAAAGTTCCAGGTTACCGATGGGATAATGCCGAACAGGCTGGTCTCTACAGCTTCGGTGCGCGGCGGGCTATCCTTGGTGTCCTTAAATATCACACTATAAGGGTTTTTACGATTATACACATTATATATGCCAAACGTCCAGCCCGAATGATATTTTTTATGCAGCTTACCATCAAAGGTAACCCCAAGGTCTAAACGATTGTCTGACGGCAGCCTGTACCCGTTACGTGCTGAATAATAATACGTGGTAACCCCGCCAACCTTATACTTGCCGCTGGGGAAGGTTACCGCGTTGCCCGAACCATACACAAACACCGCCGAAAGTGTAACGCGCGGCTTCAACTGGTATATACCCACAAACGATACCTCGTGCGTGCGGTCCTGCCGGGCGGGGAAGTAGTTGCCATTATTTATCGCGTCAAATTTATTCTCCACCCGCGAAAGCGTGTAGCCTATCCAGCCATTCAAGCGACCGTATTTCTTTTTAAGATACAGTTCCAGGCCGTAAGCCCTGCCAACGCCGTACAGCAGTTGCGATTCCACATTCTCGTTAGCCAGCAGTTGCGCGTTGTTTTTATAGTCGATCTGGTTTTGCAGCTTTTTGTAGTATACCTCGGCCGAAAACTCATATTGGTTATGCTGCAAATTACGGTAGTACCCAAGCGATACCTGGTCGGCTATGCCGGGCTTAACGTTATTACTGCTCATGATATAAATATCGGTAGGCAAGGCGGCTGTTGAGTTTGATAACAGGTGAATATTTTGCGTATTATGATTGTACGATGCTTTAACGGCATTAGCCTCATTTATAGTATAATTAGCACTGAAGCGGGGTTCCAGGTTCAAGTAATCCTGCGCTGATTGCCCGCTGCTATAGGTTTTTGTGGACGTAATGACGCCGTTAACATCATAAGTATTAAATGTGCCCGGCCCGCGCAGGCTGAACCAGTTGAGCCGCGCGCCGTAAACCAGGTTAATGCGGCTGCCGATCTTCATGTCATCCGAAATGTACGCGGCAAATTCGTCGGCGCTCCGGTCTTCTATTTTGGTTGAATTATAGATAGCTGTCGGGGTCGACTGGATGTTACCCGGTTTGATATACTTACGCGTAATATCAGCTCCGAATGTTATCTTATTTCGCGCCCCGGCAAACCAGGTAAAATCCTGTTTAAGGCTCAGATCTTTTATGCGCGATGCCACATTGAATACATTGTTATCGCTAAGGTTATTAATAGCATAATTATAATTGCTGTACACCAGCGATGTATTGGCAAATAGCTTGCTGTTATAGATATGGTTCCAGCGCAGCGATGCGGTGGAGTTACCCCAGTTTGTACTGAAATTATCCTTCAGGCCGATGTTATCCTTACCATAATAGGTTGACAGGTAAAGCGTGTTCTGATCGTCAAGCTTATAATTCAGTTTCGCGTTCAGATCGTAAAAATACAGGCTGCTGCCTTTCAGGCTCGAATCGCCCGAGAGTTTTAGGAACACATCGGCATAGGTGCGCCGGGCACTCACCATGAACGAGCTTTTACCTTTCACCAGCGGCCCTTCGGCCTTAATGCGCGAGGAGATCAATCCCACTCCACCCTCGAAGTGATAGTTTTGGTTATTACCCTCATCCATCTTTACATCCAGTACCGATGACAGCCTGCCGCCATAAGCCGCCGGCATGCCACCTTTATACAAGCTTACATCTTTTATCGCGTCCGAATTAAAAATAGAGAAGAAACCAAACAGGTGCGTAGCGTTATACACCTGCGCCCCATCCAGCAGGATGAGGTTCTGATCAGACCCACCGCCACGCACGTAATAGCCTGTATTAGCGTCGCCGGTTGATTTTACGCCGGGCAACAACTGGATAGTTTTCAGGATGTCTTTTTCGCCAAGCAGTACCGGTACGTTGTTCATGATATTGGCATCCAGCTTATTTAGCCCCATTTGCGGGTTGCTGATATTCTCGTTGGCTGGTGCATTGGTACCTTTTACCACTACCTCGTTTAGTGCATTGGCGCTATTGAGGGTTTGATTAAGGATGGTATTTTTTTGCAGATCTATCTTTACGTTAACCGTGGTATAGCCAATGTAGCTGATCTGCACATTATAAGTACCTGTGGGCAGACTAAGCGAGTAGAAACCAAAATCGTTACTTACAACGCCGTTTTGTTTTAGTTCGATAGTAGTGATAGTAGCGCCGATGAGGTTCTCGCCGGTCTGGGCATCGGTAACGGTTCCGCTGATGGTGAATTTTTGCTGGGCGCAGGCATTAAACGGCAGCATACACAGCCCCAAAACAAGCATTAAACAAACTTGCAAAAGAACAGAACGAACAAGGCTGGAGCAGAATTTAATAACGGGCTGAAAACACATTTACCAAAAGCTTTACGCTTATTTATTAAGACGTTAAATATGCGTTTTTATTTTGTGAATGCAATGTGGTGAAATGGTGAATTTGCGGGGTGGGATTGTGTTTTATAATAGTGGCAATTTAACCACAAAGGACACGGAGTTTTGCACGGAGGACACGGAGGTTATTGTACTAATCTTTTGTTGAATTCGGTGATGAAAGCGCTGAAGCATGAACAGTTCTTTTCGACTAAATCGATGTCTAATTTTTTGAATATTTCGGGGCAATGTGATTCGTGAAATTGTTTATTTAATCTGGCAGTTAATTGTTTCAAAAACTCTTTTGGTTTAGATTGAAACATGGGGTTAGCTTTTGTTTTATGAGAGGTTTTATACGCTGCATTAAAAGTGTCAATATCGCCCAATATCAATGCTTCCAATTCCCATATATTTAATAGCAAAACGCCCTTGTTATCTACTAATACATTTAACGATTGAAACCAATCCTTTCGTTGTTTCAACTTGTTTTTATTTGATGCAAGATCGTCCAAATCGCGCACGAAAATAACCAGGTTACACTTCTTGTCTTTGGCCTCAATTGGTAACTGATCTTTCAGCTTTTTTGTATCTAAATGATAGCCTTTGATACGCGGTGTTAACACGCAAAATTGAACTTGCTTTTTGTACCTTTTCTCCAATAAATTTTTAATTGATGAAGTATCGCTTGGGTCTTCACCTACAAGGCCAACCTTTATCATTCTTCAAGGTCTGAAAGCGTCCAATAATCGCTAAAAAAGCCAACTTCTTTCATGTACTTTTTAGCCTTAGTAATCTCTTTGGATGTAAGGTGCCTTATTTGCGTACCTTTTTTCAGATCGTAGCTGGCAATTAATATACTATCTAATTCCTCAGGAGATAAGTGATCTAATGCTTTTGGAGCATGCGTTGATATCAGTATTTGTTTGTGTTCGGATTGCTCTTTTAAGAAATCCATTAGCAGGTTAAATTGATGAGGGTGGATGCCTAATTCGGGTTCTTCGATTAATATTAAACCAGCAGTGTATGTTACTTCCGAAATTATATAAAACAATCTTTTAGTTCCGTCAGACAACTGTGACCAAGGCATCCAATTACCATTAATTTTGAATTCAAGTTTTATATTTTCTACTATTATTCTTTTACTGTCGTTATATAAGTTTATGTTTTTATTAAATCTTAAATCTTCAATTGGGCTAAAAGCTCTAATATTATCAATTATTATTTGTTGAGGTATTAGTAAATTACTAATACTTTCATTCACTAAATCAATAATCTTCTCAGGCGATATTATTTCATTCTTTGCTTCGGCTATTGCATTATCACCTATATTTGCTTCAAGACTCCATAATAGTGAATTTAAAAAATTCAAACTCCTATCGAAAGAAGCTTCTAATAAATCTTCAATTTCAAATGTAAAAGTCCCTGAAGTAGCTATATATTCTAGTTTATCAGGTAAATTGAAACCAATATATTTAGGAGATATTGATTGATACCCAATTCTTTGTAAAGCATAAGTAGCGCTGGATGTATAATAGAATTTCTTACCTTTAAATAGAAAAGGTTTTCTCAACATGCTATCTATAGAACTATCAAAAATTATTTCATTATCAAGATAAAATTTTTCAATCACATATTGTCTTTCATCAATTTCATCTTTTCGGTAAGAAATATTTCTTGAAGGCCGTTCTATCTCAATAAAAAAAGTATGATTATCGTTTGTTTTCAAAATAATCTTAGCGTAATCAAAAAATATTATTGCTCCTCGAGGATGATAAAGCACCTTCTCCATTAGCTCTAAAAAATTCGATTTCCCAGAACCATTTTTACCTATCAATATATTCAGCCCTTCTTTAAAATCAATAGTAACATCTTCAATAGATTTAAATCCTTTTAGATGTACTTTATCAACAAAAATCTTGGGCCTTTCAGCTAATTTATTTGACATAGAATTGTATAAACGTTTATCTGTTTAAACAGTGCAAATGTATTTGTTTCTAAAGATATACAAATGTTTGTTTTAACAGGACTTTCAAAACAAATGACACCATGCATTTATTATATCTATAACAAACATTTACTACTATGAAAAAGAAATTATTAAGCATGCTGATGCTGGGCGCGATTGTCGCCGCATTAGCTACCGGCTGCGCCGCTCCGCGCGAAGCGCCGCCGAAACCGCCTACCCCTCCGGGAGCGCCGGCCAAGTAAAGCGATGTTAAAGGCTTGCGTTGTTAAACATCGCAGGCCTTTAATGTTATCGATAAATTTAGGCTAAAGCCCCCATTTTTACCTACTCAATCCGTTGGCTAAAGCCAACGGCAATGAACATTTGCTACCCGACCGGAGACCAGCAATTATCATAGCGAACATTATGATCATGAATTTATTTCATTGCCGTTGGCTTCAGCCAACGGAATAAGCCGGCACAATATCGGCTTTAGCCAAACGCCAGCACTCCCCACTCAGCCTAAACCCGGGTGAAGCGGATACCGGCCCTGTGGCTAATGCCTTGTGTAGTATGAGCGGAACACGGGGCTACCCGACCCGATGAAATGCTTCCGTTCATTTTCAAAAAAACAATCACTTTTTCCAAATTTCTTCAAAATCAGCATTGCTCATCACCGTATATTCCATTTCATCCAAATCCAATGTTTTTTCTGCCAGGCCACCGTATTCATCTTCAATATTATCTTCATCATATTTCAGGGTCGGGCCGTTTTCATATATTTCAATTTGCCGGGTTACATAGTTATCCTCATCAAGTTCAAAGTACCATTCTGATGTACCCCAATAATTAAATTTATCCCCGCGCGATTCGTCCCAATGGCTTTTTATATACTTCATTTATCAATATAATTTTTGCCCGCTATTATTACGCTGTTACCTGCCTCTAATTTACATCTAACCCGCTATTAAACAACAACTTTGCAATCTTAAAACCTTTCAACATTAAAACTTTGCAAAACCTCAAAACTTTTTTAACCAACCACTTGAAAATCAAAAATAAAGTTCATACTTTTGCAGTCCCGAAAAGTGCCCGCCAATGTCGGCTGGACGAAGGGATAAAAAGAAGTAAAACAAAAAGCAAGAAATGCCTACTATTCAGCAATTAGTTAGAAAAGGTAGAGTAGCTCTGGTTGACAAGAGTAAGTCGCCAGCGTTGGACAGCTGTCCACAGCGAAGAGGCGTGTGCACCCGTGTGTACACCACTACCCCTAAGAAACCAAACTCAGCAATGCGTAAAGTTGCCCGTGTGCGCTTAACCAACGGTAAAGAGGTGAATGCCTACATCCCTGGCGAAGGCCACAACCTGCAGGAGCACTCGATCGTGTTGATCCGTGGCGGTCGTGTTAAAGACTTACCAGGTGTACGTTACCACATCATCCGTGGTGCATTGGATACTTCTGGCGTTAACGGTCGTAACCAGCGTCGTTCTAAATATGGTACTAAACGCCCTAAACCAGGTCAGGCAGCTGCTGCACCGGCAAAAGGTAAAAAGAAATAATTAAAGGAGGATAGTAACAATGAGAAAGTCAAAACCAAAAAAAAGAATCCTTCTTCCTGATCCAAAATTTAATGATGTTTTGGTAACCAGGTTTGTAAACAACATGATGTACGATGGTAAAAAATCTACCGCGTACGCTATCTTTTACAATGCTGTAGAAATTGTTGAAAAGAAAACCAGCGAAAACGGTTTAGATACCTGGAAAAAAGCGCTGAATAACGTAATGCCTGCTGTTGAAGTGAAAAGCCGCCGTGTAGGTGGTGCTAACTTCCAGGTGCCTACCGAGGTTCGTCCGGAACGTAAAGTGGCTTTGGGTATGAAATGGCTGATCAGCTATGCACGTCGTCGTGGCGAAAAAACCATGATGGAGAAACTGGCTGCCGAGATCATCTCTGCTGCTAAAGGTGAAGGTGCCGCTGTGAAGAAAAAAGAGGACACCCACAAAATGGCTGAAGCTAACAAAGCGTTCTCACATTTCCGTTTCTAATATCTAAGATTACACTGAGATATAAAAGGATTTCACCGGTTAACATTAAGATTACATAACGTAGTTATTATTGCAAACCGGTGGAATCATTTCCAAAATCGGTGAAATCATAAAAAAACAAACATGTCAAGAGACTTAAAATACACAAGAAATATTGGTATCGCTGCTCACATCGATGCCGGTAAAACTACCACTACCGAACGTATCCTTTATTATGCCGGTGTTAGCCACAAAATTGGCGAGGTGCACGAAGGTGCAGCTACCATGGACTGGATGGCACAGGAGCAGGAACGCGGTATCACCATCACTTCGGCTGCTACTACAGTAAACTGGAAATACCGTGGTCATAACTACCACGTAAACATCATTGATACACCGGGCCACGTGGATTTTACCGTAGAGGTAAACCGCTCGTTGCGTGTATTAGATGGTCTGGTATTTTTATTCAGCGCGGTTGACGGTGTTGAGCCTCAATCTGAAACCAACTGGCGTTTGGCTAATAACTACAACGTGCCACGTATTGGTTTCGTAAACAAAATGGACCGTAGCGGTGCCGATTTCCTTAACGTGGTTAAACAGGTTAAAGAAATGCTGGGTAGCGTTGCTATTCCATTGCAGTTACCTATCGGTGCTGAAGACCAGTTTAAAGGTGTGGTTGATCTGATCAACTTCCGCGGTATCGTTTGGAACGAGCACGATAAAGGTATGACCTTTACTGAGGTTCCGATCCCTGCCGATATGCTGGAAGAAGCTAACGAGTGGAGAGAGAAATTACTGGAAGCCGTAGCTGAGTTTGACGATCACCTGATGGAGAAATTCTTCGAAGATCCGACTACTATTACCGAGCGCGAAGTATTGGACGCTTTACGCCAGGCTACTTTGGCCGGCAAGATCGTTCCGATGACTTGCGGTTCATCTTTCAAAAACAAAGGTGTACAAACCATGCTTGATTATGTAATGGAGTTGATGCCTTCGCCAATGGATTCAAAAGGTGTTATCGGTACCAACCCTGATACTAACGAAGAAGTATTGGTTAAACCAGACGTAAAAGAACCGTTTGCAGCTTTAGCATTTAAAATTGCTACCGACCCATTTGTAGGCCGTCTGTGCTTCATCCGTGTTTACTCGGGTAACCTGGATGCTGGTTCATACATTTACAACATGCGTTCGGATAACAAAGAGCGTATCAGCCGTATCTTCCAAATGCACGCTAACAAGCAAAACCCTATCCCTAACGTAGGTGCAGGTGATATTGCTGCGGTAGTAGGCTTTAAGGATATTAAAACTGGCGATACCCTTTGCGACGAGAAAAACAAGATCGTACTGGAATCAATGGTATTCCCTGATCCGGTTATCGGTTTGGCTATCGAGCCTAAAACTCAGGCCGACGTTGATAAATTAGGTATCGCTTTAGGTAAACTGGCCGAAGAGGATCCAACCTTCCGTGTACAAACCGATCAGGACACTGGCCAAACTGTAATTAGCGGTATGGGCGAGTTGCACCTTGATATTTTGATGGACCGTTTAAAACGCGAATTTAAAGTAGAGGTTAACCAGGGCGCTCCGCAAGTAGCATACAAAGAAGCTATCACCGGCACTACCCAACACCGTGAAACTTATAAGAAACAAACCGGTGGCCGTGGTAAATTTGCCGATATCCAGGTGGTTATTTCTCCGGGAGAAGAAGGTAAAGAAGGTTTAGAATTTGTTAACGAAATTGTTGGTGGTTCTATCCCACGCGAGTTCATCCCATCTGTAGAAAAAGGCTTCAAGTCGGCTATGGATAACGGTGTACTGGCAGGCTTCCCATTAACCAGCTTAAAAGTTCGTTTGATCGATGGTTCGTTCCACGCGGTCGATTCGGATGCGTTATCTTTCGAGATCGCAGGCCGTTCTGCTTACCGTGAAGCATTGCCAAAATGTAAACCGGTATTGTTAGAGCCGATCATGAAGATCGAGATCTTAACCCCTGAAGAAAACATGGGTGACGTGATCGGTGACATGAACCGTCGTCGTGGCCAGCTGCAAGGTATGGACACCCGTAACGGTGCGCAGGTAATTAAAGCGCAGGTACCACTTTCTGAAATGTTCGGTTATGTAACGCAATTACGTACCATCACTTCGGGTCGTGCAACTTCAACAATGGAGTTCGATCACTACTCTGAAGCGCCACGTAACGTACAGGAAGAAGTTGTAGCCAAAAACAAAGGCCGCAAAAAAGGTGCTATCGACGAATAGTCTTTTAGAGATTAGTTGATTAGGTTGATTGAGTGAGTAGTTTAGCTGCTTCGAAACAACCTAATCAACTTAATAAACATAATCAACCCAATCAACTATAATTAATAGCTCTTATAGTTGGTTATAATTAACAACAAAATGAGCCAAAGAATCAGGATCAAATTAAAATCGTACGATTACAACCTGGTCGACAAGTCGGCCGAGAAGATCGTAAAAACAGTAAAGCCAACAGGCGCTGTAGTTAGCGGACCACTGCCGCTGCCAACCGAGAAAAAAGTGTTTACCGTATTGCGTTCACCGCACGTAAACAAAAAAGCCCGCGAGCAGTTCCAACTGTGCTCTTACAAGCGTTTATTAGACATCTACAGCTCTAACTCAAAAACTGTAGACGCTTTAATGAAGCTTGAATTGCCAAGCGGCGTTGAAGTTGAGATCAAAGTGTGATAGTACCGGAAGATCCGAAAAATATACAAAGGCCATTCTTGAAAAAGAGTGGCCTTTGTTTTTAAATAAATATTATGGAATAATCTATCATCTGGCATCGTATATTTAGTTCTAACTAAAATGAAAACTTCCTTAGCCTATCTTGTCCTTTTACTTTGTATTGTTAATGTTTTTGGACAATCCAGTCATCCAAGAATCTACCGATCTATCAAAGATGCCCTTACTGATTCAATTGAAGTAAAAAAGCTTTCATTGCATAAGGATAGCATAAAAACACTTCCAATAGAGATCCTTCGACTAAAGAACCTTGAAGAAATTAGTTTAGATGAATGCCCTGATCTGGATATTAAACAGGTAATAGCAGTACTATCACATTTAAAAAATCTAAAGTCATTTTGGTTTGCCCAAAACAAGCTCACGTCGCTTCCCGATGAAATTGCAAATCTAAAAAATCTTGAAGTATTGGGATTAGCTGACAACACGCTTACCAAACTCCCTACAAGTATTTCAAAATTAACGGAATTAAAAGAAGTTGTCATTGGTGAAAATCCAGACTTAAATATCGATCAGGCGATAACTGTTTTATCACATCTTGACAACCTTAAAAGCCTTTGGTTGGATCATAACAATTTAACGTCCATACCCGAATCTATTATTACGTTAAAACATTTGACTGATCTTTGGCTAAATGGAAATGATCTTACAGATATACCAATTTCAATAAAAAGAACACCTATTCGTTTCCTTAGCCTATCAGGTAATCATTTAAAAAACATCAGTCTAAAAAAAGGCGACCTCAAGAACTTACGGAATATTGATCTTGGATATAATGAATTTGAAAACTTCCCTAAAGAATTTGCTATACTACCCCAATTAGATACCATTTGGATGCGCCAGTCAGGCGTAAAACATATATCTAAAGATATCGTGAATATGAAGACCTTAAAATTAATCTGCTTAGATGGTAACGATATTTCTTCCATACCAGTGCAAATAACTCAACTGACCAACCTTAAAATACTGCAATTAAGTGGCAATAAGCTAACAAACAAGGGGGGTGCTCCAATTTTTAATATGAGTTGGTTAACCGAGCTTGATCTCCAAGGCAATAACATTAATAACATAAGCCGACATGTAAAGCGATTGAAGAATATCAAAAAATTAGATATAAGGCTAATCCTCTTATCAGATTACCTACAGAAATGTCAAAACTAAAAAACTTAGAATGGTTAGCCATAGGGAAATTACCAAACTTAAAATGGGATACTACTTTTTTAATACTATCAAAAATGAATAAGCTTAATAAGCTAAGTCTATTTTACAATGGATTTGACCGAATGCCACCGGGTTTGCTCAAGCTTAAAAAGGTTAGTTATTTTATATTGAACGGGAATGGATTTGATGAACAGGAAGAAGAAAGAATGAAAAAGTTATTCCCAAATGCAGAACTATCGTTTTAATATGGCCATCACGATGTCTCAAAACATAAGGCCCGCAGATGCTATGCAAAAGAGGAGCCCTTGTTTTTCTCAAACCTCGTCACTGCAGGGAACGAAGCAATCGCACACCCAAAGAATGGTTGTAGATAGTTTGCAATATTCAGCAACCATCGTTTTAGTTTTAGTAATTTTGAAACAAGAATAAGCAGATCATGAAATACATTGTCCATCCTACTAACGAAGAAGAGAAAATACTTGTGGCCTTTTTAGAAGAGCATAACATTATTTATTACACCGAAGACCTACCCGATTTTATGCTGCATGAAAAAAAAGATCCGGATGAAGTTAAAGCGAAAAACATAGCAACGCTGCATAATTTAAAGAAACACCTGGAAGACAACGAGATAGAATAGATATATGGCGTTGCCTGTGGCCCGGGCTATCCGCTTATACTGCACAGGGCCTTAGCCACCCGGCCGGTATCCGCTTCTATCCCTAACGCGAAGAATCTCAATTTTTCAATAAAGCTTCCGGCAATTTGTTGATAGACTGCAATTTCACATCCTTATAAAAAACCTCAGCGCCTTCCGACTGTAGCTGTATTTTACCTTTGGTAAGCGGCAATACCTGATCTTTCTCTTGCTGGCTATTATGATATAGCACCATTACCACTTTACCGTTCACCACGTGTATACTGGTATCGCCATAGCAATACAGGTCAAGCGTATTCCATTCGCCAAAAGCTTTTTCACCATCACCGCGTTTAATACAATGCCTGCCCTGCGGACTTTTTGCACTAAACGTGAGCGTTGTCCCGGCCGGATCGAATACATATTCTTTTTCTGATCTTTTACTGGCCGGAACATCGGCCATGGCCCCTGCGCATCCCCAGTAATCGCCACAATCACCCTCTTCTATCTGAAACTCCTGCGACCGCATCCAGGCACCCGAATCGGCGCCCTGCTCCCCTACCGAATGATACAGCAGACCGCTATCTTTTTTCTTACGGCCCTTTTGCAGCCAGCTTCCCCATTTAAACTGTAGCTGCAAGTGATAATTCTCGTATTCGGCCCTGGTTGAGATGCCGCCGATGCACTCCCCCGAAACACGGATCACATTCTCGCCCCCCTGTTTGATCACGGTGAATACGTTTAGCTTGTCGTTATTTAAGCCAATAGGTGTATCGCCTATCTTTTTACCTGCTGTGTCGCGCGGTATTCCTAAATAGCTGTCCCAGTTACCCAAGTCCCTGCCATTAAACAATTGCACCCAGTTTTGTTGCCTGCCTTGCGTAAAGGCGGGGAAAGATGTTATTAATAGAAGGAGCAAGAGACAGGATATACGGTGCTTCATCATAAAAAATATCGGCTAAATAATTTATAATTAAGCTAATATACCATCACCACAACTAAGATTGCACCGCAGATTTAACCAAATGATATGGCATATCAGCATAGCTGTTGTAACACATCGGCTAATCCTTACGCTTAAGCTCCCTAACTCTTTCCTCACCCGGCTTTGCTGCTATAAAGAAAGTGCCGGCAATTATAGCTAACTCCAGTAGGAATGGCGTCCATATACCAGGATCGTACACATTTTTAACTAATGCGCGGATATTACAAAGCAGAGTAAGCATTAAAAGCATCACCCCAAGGATGGTGGCGGCTTTGGCAACATATTCGTTAGTGATGATAAAGATGGCGGCGCAGGCCATCACAACGCCTACTACAAGATCGGCTACATTAAAAGCCGGGAAATATGCCGGTATCCTGCCTGTAATAAACGCGGGGTGCAAAAAATGCCCAATACCTAAAACAAAAATGGCCAGGGCATAAAAATATTTGCCAATAACCGCAATTCCTTTGCGTTCGGTAAGCATCATCGCTGCGCCTGTGATGGCTATATCCTGAACAAAACGTGTCCAGGTCATTAGTTTTTGAGGTGTGCCCAGTAGCAAAGGTGGATGTATCATTAAAAGGAACAACGCCATCATTATACTTAATAAAGATGCAGCCAACGCTACCTTTATACGGCTGGCAAAACTGATCCCTGCCATTATCATAGCGCCACCGGTTAACCCGGCCCAAAACACCCTGAAAGGCATATAGGCCGGAACAAGTGTACCAACAAACTTTAAATACATCAAATGCTGGGTACCTACCCCTATCCACGAGATAGCAAATAAAGCAATGCCGATACTGATATATATGGGGGATTGTTTCATAAGGTAATATTTGATACAGTTTAAATAGTTAATCTAATATAAACTGTTCATTATCTGCAGCAATCACCCTAAAAGGGGGTATTTTATTGTCAATACTTTTACAGCATCAGCAAATAGCAAACCAGCGCCCCGGTTACCGTATTCAAAAAGTTCACCATATTATTACCAATAATACCTTTACGCTCCAGTGTGGCGCCTAACACCGAATCGGTTAAATTGCCAATAAAACCAGCCAGTATTATCCAAAATATATTTATACCCCAGCCAAAGCCTATGGCATATACTATGGCTATTAAAATAGCCCCCGCTACGCCTATCAGCGTACCCTCTAAGCTAATAACACCATCTAAGCCCTTTGTATCTTTTTTAAAGCTAAGCACATTATAAAAACGTCGCCCATAAACCGTGCCCAGTTCCGATGATAATGTATCGGCAGCTGCCGAGGCCAGGCTGCCCGCCATCATGAGATGTAAAAGTATCGCGTATGCGGGCATATACCACGCTGCTGCGCCAAGCAGCGCCGCCATCCCTCCATTTGCCAAAACCTGCCCGGCGGTGCGACCGCCTGTTCGCTTTTCGTTAGCGTTCATTTCCGCCTTGCTTTTTGTTTGCCAACCGGTAGCCCATGATCCGGCCGAGAAAAACAGTGTGAGCATTGCCAACCCTGTAAACCCAGCACCTTTGTAGCTGAGCAAACCCACCGCAAAGCCGGTAATTGCGCCGGCAAGCGTTAGTTTTTTGGCTAAATAACTCCAGGCAGCTGCAGCCAGCAGAAAAATACCAATAAGGAGATCTGCTAATGCCATATTAATCTTCGGGGTTTAAGAAATCCAGCCAAACACCTTCCAGTTCGTCAACCAGTTCGGCGCGGATGGAGATGCCCGATGCCTGCGGCGCCCAGGTTTGCGCGGCGAGGTTACCGGTTTTCAGGATATCCATGCTAAGTATCTGTTCATTATCAGGATCCAGCAATACATCCAGCTTGATATTTACGCGGTAGTAATGCCTGCCTTTACGAAAAGCCAAATACGGTTCGGACGAGATATAGCCGGATGCGAATATGCCTTTAGGTTCAACCCCTACCCGTACAATATAAGCCCTATCGCCGGGTTGGATGGTTTTGTGGCTGGCGCAACTCCAGTTGTCTTCTAACTCGCCGGTGCGTTCAAGTTTTTTCTTGTCCTTATGCAAGTTTTCCCAGGGGAATTTGTTGGGGTTCCAGCCGAAGAGGTAGGCTTTCATACGATTACCTCCAACCCGTCATCGTGAGCGATAGCGAACGATCCCCGATGAGCAAAACATAAATGTATAGTCTGGGATTCTTCGCTTGTGCTCAGAATGACGGTAGTGTGTGCGTCATCGTGAGCGATAGCGAACGATCCCCGTTTAATAGAGCGGCTATGCCCATTCAATAACCAATTCATCATATAAATCCTTCCATAGCGGATTAAACTCATTAATCAAGTTATTTTTGAACTGCCTCCCCTTTCCCTTCAAATATTTTTCCCGGCCTATGGTTTCGTTAATAGTTGAATAACTAAAATGATAGACCAATTTATTACAGTTATACTTTGCCGTAAAGCACTGTGGGGCTTTCTTATTTTTATGATCGTATACTCTTGTCAATAATTCAGACGTAACGCCTACATATAAAACCGAATGGGTTTTATTCGTCATGATGTAAACTGTGCCTCCTCTTGTCATTTAGTTGCTTTTAATTCTGCTCTGCTTGCTGGGGATCGTTCGCTATCGCTCACGATGACGTGTTGGAGAGGAGAACCTACAACGGTATATTCCCATGCTTTTTCCTCGGCAAATTCACCACCTTATTCTCCAGCATTTTAAAGGCGTGGATCAGTTTCAGGCGGGTTTCGGCGGGTTCTATTACCTCGTCGATAAAACCACGTTCGGCGGCGCGGTATGGGTTGGCAAACTTGTCTGAATAGATCTTTTCCATCTCCAGCCATTTGGCTTCTTTATCTTCGGCAGTACTGATCTCGCGTTTAAAGATGATCTCGGCGGCGCCTTTGGCTCCCATCACAGCAATCTCTGCCGATGGCCAGGCGTAGTTCATATCGGCACCAATATGTTTCGAGTTCATCACATCGTAAGCACCGCCGTAAGCTTTGCGGGTAATCACAGTGATACGTGGCACGGTAGCCTCGCAAAAAGCATATAGCAGTTTAGCGCCGTTGGTGATGATGGCGTTCCACTCCTGGTCGGTGCCCGGTAAAAAGCCCGGCACATCTTCAAATACCAGCAGCGGGATGTTAAAGCTATCGCAAAAGCGCACAAAGCGGGCGCCTTTGGTTGATGAATTAATATCCAGCACACCCGCCAAAAACGCGGGCTGATTGGCTACTATACCAATGCTACGGCCTGCCAAACGGGCAAAGCCAACCACAATATTCTCGGCAAAATCTTTATGCACCTCCAAAAACGAACCGTCATCTATTACCTGTTCAATGATCTCGCGGATATCGTATGGCTGTGATGCCGATTCGGGCATAAAGTCGTTCAACGATGGGCGCAATTCATTGCCACTTTCATAAGGTACAGATGGCGCTTTTTCCTCGCAATTCTGTGGCATATAGCTCAGCAATTGTTTGATGTGCTGAATGGCGGCAATCTCGTTAGCACAGGCAAAATGCGTAACGCCCGATTTGGTGGCGTGGGTAGCAGCCCCGCCCAGTTCTTCGGAAGTTACTACCTCGTGTGTTACCGTTTTTACCACGTTGGGACCGGTTACAAACATGTACGAGGTATTTTCTACCATCAAAATAAAATCGGTAATAGCCGGTGAATATACCGCGCCGCCGGCACAAGGCCCCATAATTGCCGACAGTTGCGGGATAACACCCGAAGCCATGGTGTTGCGGTAAAATATATCGGCATAGCCACCCAACGATACTACACCTTCCTGGATCCGCGCCCCACCCGAATCGTTGAGCCCGATAACAGGCGCGCCATTCTTCATGGCCATATCCATCAGCTTACAGATCTTTTCGGCATGAGTTTCGGATAACGAGCCGCCGAACACGGTAAAATCCTGCGAGAAAACATAGGTAGTACGCCCGTTAACAGTACCATAGCCGGTAATTACACCATCGCCTGGGTAATGTTCCTTTTCCATCCCGAAATCGGTACTACGGTGCGCCACCAGCATACCAATTTCCTGGAACGAACCTTCATCCAGCAGGAAATGTAGTCGCTCGCGCGCGGTTAATTTTCCCTTTTTATGCTGGCTATCAATACGGGCTTGTCCGCCGCCTAATAACGCCTGTTCGCGTTTTTGCAGCAGTGTTTTTATCTTTTTCTCCAATTTGGGTTTGATTAGTAAGGGCTAAAGTAAGTAATTGATGGGAATTTTTATTGAAGATTTAACCACAGAAGCCACAGAGAAAGAAACACAGAGAACACAGAGGTTGTGTAGAAGACCGAAAGAAGAATATTAAACTATTCTTTCTTAAACTTTCCCTCTGTGCCCTCCGTGGTTAAAACCATCGCCCCAACAAAATTTACACAACCTTAACCAATAAATCGATATTTTATACATTTAAGCGCTATATTTGCAATCGCGTGAAAGCAAAAAGGAACCAGATAATGATATGCGGGGTATTCCTCGGCATCTTTTTAATAAAGATGTTAATATCTGTCGCGCCATTGTTTTTAACGCTGAACAATAAGACCGTCAATGCTGTAATCATGCAGCTTGAATTGGAGGGCAAGAACGAAAAGGACACTACCGAAAAGGAACTGATGAAAGAGAAAAAGTTCTTTGACGAGGATATCGTTTTTCATTGCTACACCCTCATCCCCATTATTATCGAAACCAATATTTTGCACAATCAGGAACATTGCCTCTTTGTGCAAACGTACCACCCCGTTGTCCCCACGCCGCCTCCCAACACATAAATGAATTTACCCCGGACCAGCAACGGCCCGGGATGATCCCTAATTCATTTATTTTTTGATCTCTTCAATTATTGCATTTTATGGAGCAACATGGCAATACTGCAGGTGGCCTTAACCTGGGTAAATATTTTTTGGCTAAAAATTTAAAAAAGGACCTTCCTTCAAGTATAGTAGTTTTTTTAGTGGCCCTGCCGCTGTGTTTGGGTATAGCGCTGGCATCGGGCGCGCCGCTCTTCGCGGGCGTGCTGACCGGTATTATTGGCGGTATAGTAGTGGGTTCGCTAAGCGGTTCGCAACTCAGCGTGGCCGGCCCGGCGGCTGGTTTAACCACTATTGTACTACATGGCATTACTACCTTAGGTAGTTACGAAACGTTTCTGCTGGCGCTGGTGATTGCCGGGGTACTACAGATCGTCCTTGGGCTGATAAAGGCGGGTACCATCGCTAATTACTTTCCTTCCGCGGTTATCGAGGGGATGCTGGCGGCTATCGGTATTATTTTGATCATGAAACAGTTTCCGCACGCGGTTGGCTACGACGCCGATTTTGTGGGCGACGAAAACTTCGCGCAGGACGATAAGGAAAACACCTTCTCGGGCATATACAGCGCCTTATCAAAAATCAATTACGGCGCGGTAGTTATCGCTTTGGTATCCATAGCGCTGATGATCTACTGGCCTAAATTTAAAAAAGTGGCCGGTGTGCCCGCCGCTTTGCTGGTAGTGCTTACAGGCATAGCTTTAAGCCTTGCTTTTAACGGCACCGGCCTGGCCCTGCGCGAAAAGCAATTTGTGCACATCCCTATCGTAAACAGCGCGGGCGAATTTTTCGGCCTGTTTAAAATGGCCGACTTTAGCCAGATAGGTAACAAACAGGTTTGGATAACGGCCTTCACTATTGCCATAGTAGCCAGTTTGGAAACGCTGCTAAGTTTGGAAGCAGTTGATAAGATAGATCCGATTAAACGAATATCGCCCACCAACCGCGAATTACTGGCACAGGGCACAGGTAACCTGATCAGCGGCTTTTTAGGCGGCTTGCCGATGACGGCGGTGATCGTCCGTTCATCAGCAAACGTAAATGCCGGCGCGCGCACTAAAACCAGCGCGGTTACGCATGGCATACTGCTGCTGGTATCACTGTTGTTTATCCCCAAACTGATCAACCTGATCCCCTTATCCTGCCTCGCGGCAATCCTGTTGATGACCGGTTATAAGCTGGCACGCATATCGCTGTTTAAGCACATGTGGCATAAGGGGCTCGATCAGTTTATCCCTTTTGTGGTAACCATCATCGCCGTGGTATTCACCGATCTGCTCATCGGCGTAGGCATCGGTATGCTGGTAGGCATTTTCTATATCCTGCGCACCAATTTGCGTAACCCATACTTTTACCATGTGGAAAGAAATGGCGATAAAAAAGTGATCCGCATACGCCTGGCCGAAGAAGTTTCTTTTTTAAATAAAGCCGCCATACAGGTTACCCTAACCAATATTCCTAAAGAGTCGACCGTAATTATCGATGGTTCTAACTCCCGTTATATCGATCAGGATGTGCTGGAGATCATCAATAACTATAAGCATAATGCTTATACCAAGGCCATCATTGTGCAGTTGCAGGACGTGAAGCAATACTACGAAGTGCCCAAACTGAAAGAGTTGATACACGACGTTAAATAATTTATCAATAGCTAAAATTAAATATATCATGGAAACTAAAAATCAAAAAAACGGAAATATAGTAGCAGAAACTGCAAACAATACTTTTACCCCCAGCGATAGCTACAACACACTGCTGAAAGGCAACCGCGATTGGGTGCAACGCCAGTTAGACAGCGATGCCGAATACTTCACCAAACTGGCTAAAGGCCAAAGTCCGGAGGTGTTATGGATAGGTTGCTCAGACAGCCGCGTGCCGGCTAACGAAGTTACCGGCACCAAACCTGGCGAAGTGTTTGTACACCGCAACATTGCCAACGTGTGCGTACACTCGGACATGAACCTGCTGAGCGTAATGGACTACGCTGTTAACGTATTGAAGGTAAAACACGTTATCGTTGCCGGCCACTACGGTTGCGGTGGTGTGGCAGCGGCTTTAACCAACAAACAATTTGGTTTGATTGATAACTGGCTGCGTAACATAAAAGACGTTTACCGACTGCACAGCCACGAACTGGAGCGCATTACCGATCACGAAACTAAGGTGAACCGCCTGGTGGAGTTGAACGTAACCGAGCAGGTATACAACGTGTGCAAAACCACCATCATACAAAATGCATGGAAAGAGCGTAGCGACCTGCATGTGCACGGCTGGGTGATCGATTTGAAAAGCGGACTGGTGAAAGACCTGAAGGTAAGCAGCAGTGGTTCTAAATCGCTGGGTTATGTTTACGAGGTTGAAAAAGCCGAAGCAGCACATTAATTCTTCCTGCATCAACAATATCTATGGAAGGGGCCTTTGCAAAAGGGCTCCTTTTTTGTTTACTTTAGTGATATGAAAAAATACCTTATCGCAGCTTTATTGGTATTTGAGGTTTGCATTGCCAAAGCGCAAACAAAACCCGATTCGTCTGAAGTTTTTTCTAAAGAGATCGATGTTTCTGCGGAATTTCCGGGCGGGTTAAACGCTTTCGGTATGTTTCTTGCAAGAAACATCAGATACCCCGCAGACGCACGGTTTAAACATATCCAGGGTAAAGTATATTTAACTTACGTTGTAGAGAAAGACGGTAGACTATCCGATATTAAAGTAATAAAAGGTGTATCAAAGGATCTTGATGCGGAAGCTGTTAGAGTTATGAAACTGTCGCCAAAGTGGGTACCCGGGCAAAAAGCGGGCGTTGTGGCACGACAACAATACACTGTACCGATAAGTTTTGCATTAGCCGACGATTAAATTTAAATTATATCATGAGAAAATATTTTATCGCTTCTTTATTAGTTTTTGCGATTTGCTTTGTTACAAAGGCGCAAACAAAGCCTGACAGTTCAAAAAAAGAGACTGAAGTTTTTTTGCCTGTAGATGTATCGGCAGAATTTCCGGGGGAATTGGAAAAGTTTGCGCAGTACATTTTTAAGAATTTAAAATATCCCGAAAAGGCAAAAGAAGAAAAAACACAGGGCAAAGTGTTTGTTAGTTTTGTTGTAGAAAAGGATGGTTCGTTAACAGACATTAAAATATTTAAAAGCGTATCGCCCGAACTTGATGCTGAAGCTATACGCCTGATGAAAGCTTCACCAAAATGGAAACCGGGGATGCAAGGCAATAATCCTGTAAGGCAAAATTATACCTTACCAATACCATTTACGCTTGATAATTAATGGCATGAAAAAATATTTGATAACAACTCTGTTAATTTTTGCTGTGTGCATTGCAATGGCACAAACTAAACCAGACTCAACTACAGTGTTTGACAAGGTGGATGTTTCTGCAGAGTTTCCGGGCGGGGTAAACGCATTGGGAATGTTTCTCGGTAGGAATGTACGATACCCGTCAGATTCATACGAAAAAAATATTCAGGGAAAAGTTTTAGTAAGTTTTATAATAGAACGAGATGGTAATTTATCTGATATAAAAATCACAAAACATGTATCAAAAGACATTGATGCTGAAGCTATCCGTATAATTAAATCATCGCCTAAATGGATACCGGGTAAACAAGGCGACATAGTTGTTCGTCAGAGATATACTGTGCCTATAAACTTCACTCTCGCTAAAAATTAAATTAGATATTCATGCTGCGCCAGGCCAAAGAAAACCGCACCCTTAAAGAGAACCTGCTGCTGGCATCATCCACAGCCTTTGTTTCGGGGGTTACCAATGTAGCCGGGGTTATCGCCTTTTTGGCTTTCACATCAAACATTACCGGGCATGTGGCTAACCTGGCCAAACATGTGGTAGAGCAAAACTTAAGGGAGATCCTGGTGTTCTTCGTATGGCTGCTGCTGTTTTTTGCCGGGGCGTTTATCTCTAACTTCATTGTGCGCTCTATGGAGGATAAGAGCAAATACCGCGCGCATTCCATACCCATCATTATCGAGATCATTGTACTATTCGGGGTAGCCATTTATGGCTATCACTTTTACGATGAAACCCGGCTTGAGCGCGAAATGGTTATCGGCGCTATCCTGTTCAGCATGGGTTTGCAAAATAGTTTGGTATCCAATATATCGGGCGGCTTGATCAAAACATCACACCTTACCGGCTTGTTTACCGATTTGGGCGCCGATGTAGCCGAAGTAACACATCCCAAAACCACCAACACCCATGCAGCAAAAAACAGGGTTGTTATTCGCCTTACTATCTTAACCTTTTATTTTATTGGCGGTGTAGCAGGCGGTTTCTTTTTCGATCTGTACGATTTCCGCATCTTCTTCTGTATCCCGCTTATTTTGTTAACGATATTGTATTACGATCTGTCGCCACTGGCATTGCATAAAGTGATGCGGATCTTTCAAACCGGTAAATAAAATGGATACCAATCATTATCTCGACCTGTTCAATAAGGGGTTTGACTTAATAGATCAAACACCATTTCAGCAACAAACTTTGGAATTGAAGGTTGGCGTATGGCTAAATTCGGTAGTGTTGAAAATACAAGGCAAGGCATGGGTAAATCAATCACCCGAAACAAAGCCTTTTAGCGAGTCTGTTTTCTTTTCGGTTTGGGTTAATGATGATACTATTGCAAGTGGCAAAGTATTTTACAACATCCACGCGCTGAAAATGCGGGAGCTGAAAGGCTACCGGATCCAAAGCCGCGAGTTTGCCGATGCTTTTCGCCGGGAGTTTAAAACTTACGAAGAGATGTGGCCAAATGTAAGTACAGCATTCGGGCCGCTTACACTGATGGAAGGACACTTGCCATTAAACGACGCCACCTTACCCAACGAGATCGTGGTTCTTACCGAAAAGTTTTTGCCACTTGCCAAAATCACCGATAAGTTGTTAGCTGAACGAAAAAAATAGCGACAAATTTGTCGTATCGTACCTACATTTGCTACACTATGAGTAACAAACCACATATCCACGATACCAGCCACATCAGCTATCAAAGCCTGATTGACGGCAACCAGCGTTTTGTAGCCGAAACGCTTGAAAAAGACCCCGACTATTTTACCACCCTGGCAGCCGGGCAAGCGCCACCTGTACTTTGGATAGGCTGCGCCGATAGCCGCGTGCCTGCCAACCAGATCACCAATACCAAACCGGGCGAGATATTTGTGCACCGTAATATTGCCAACATGGTGATCCATACCGATATGAATATGCTGTCGGTGTTGGACTACGCGGTTAATGTGCTGAAGGTAAAACACGTAATCGTAACCGGTCATTATGGTTGCGGTGGTGTAATAGCCGCCATGAGCAATAAACAGTTTGGCCTGATTGATAACTGGCTGCGCCACATTAAGGATGTGTACCGCCTGCACGCCGATGAACTGGATGCCATTGAAGACCACGACACCCGCGCCAGCCGTCTGGTGGAATATAATGTGATTGAGAACGTGCGCAATCTGTGCAAAACGTCCATCGTACAAAATGCCTGGACCAACGGACAATCTTTAAGCGTGCACGGCTGGGTTTACAGCCTCTCTACAGGCGTTATCACCGATCTGAAGGTTAGCAGCGATAGCAATACTGATTTGGATGAGGTGTTTAGGTTTAATAAATAGCCCCCAGCCCCCTAAAGGGGGAGCAAATGTGCAGATGTGCGAATGTGCAAATGAAAAAACAAAAGGCGCCTCAGTAAACCGAAGCGCCTTTTTTATCATCTGCATATTTGCATATTTCCTAATTTGCACATCCAACTCCCCCTTTAGGGGACTGGGGGGTTATACTTCCTTAGCCAAAAACGGGTACCTGTAATCCTTTGGCGGATCGAAGGTTTCCTTGATGGTGCGTGGCGATACCCAGCGCAGCAGGTTGATCATCGAACCGGCTTTATCGTTAGTGCCTGAACCACGTGCGCCGCCGAATGGCTGCTGGCCTACTACGGCGCCGGTTGGTTTATCGTTAATGTAGAAGTTACCGGCCGCGTTGCGCAGGCGCTGGGTCATTTCGGCAATGGCATAACGGTCTTGCGCTATGATGGCGCCTGTTAAGGCGTATACTGATGTTTTATCAACAATGTCTACCACTTCGCTAAACTTCGCGTCTTCGTAAACATAAATGGTCAGTACCGGGCCAAACAGTTCCTCGCACATGGTTACATAGTACGGGTCGTTTACCTTGATAACCGTCGGCTCGATGAAATAGCCCTGGCTTTTATCGTAGTTACCCCCAGTGATGATCTCTACGCTGTCGTCGGCTTTAGCGGCATCGATGTATTTGGCCAGTTTATCGAATGATTTTTCATCGATAACGGCATTAATAAAGTTCTCGAAATCTTCAACCGGGCCCATTTTAAAGCTGGCAATGTCGCGCTTCATGCGTTCGCTGATGGCTGGCCATAACGATGCAGGCACATAAGCCCTTGAAGCAGCCGAACATTTTTGCCCCTGGTATTCAAAAGCGCCGCGAACTAAAGCCACGTTGCTTACGTCAACATCGGCGCTTGGGTGTATCAGCACAAAGTCCTTACCACCGGTTTCGCCCACAATGCGCGGGTAGCTTTTGTATTTGCTGATATTATCGCCAATGGTTTTCCAGATATTGTTGAATACGCCGGTAGAACCGGTGAAGTGGATACCGGCAAAATCAGGGTGCGTAAATACTACTTCACCTACAGTCGGGCCATCGATATAAACCAGGTTAATAACACCCGGAGGCACGCCGGCTTCGTTAAATACCTGCATCAGCACATTGGCCGCATAAATTTGGGTGTTAGCCGGTTTCCAAACCACTACGTTACCCATCATAGCTGCCGATGTTGGCAGGTTACCTGCAATTGCTGTAAAGTTGAATGGGGTTAAAGCGAAAACGAAACCCTCCAACGGGCGCTGCTCTACCCTGTTCCATACGCCTTTGGGCGATATAGGGGGTTGCTGCGCGTAGATCTGCGTCATGTAGTGCACATTGAAACGCAGGAAGTCGATCAGCTCGCATGCCGAATCGATCTCGGCCTGGTAAGCGTTTTTCGATTGGCCAAGCATGGTAGCCGCATTAACTTTAGCACGGTACGGACCGGCCAGCAGTTCGGCAGCCTTCAAAAAGATGGCGGCGCGCTGCTCCCAGGGCAGGTTTTCCCAATCGGCTTTGGCGGCCATGGCAGCGTTAATAGCATCGGTTACATGCTGTTTATTACCTTCGTGGTAAGTACCTAAAAGGTGTTTATGATCATGCGGGGGGCGTAACTCGGCAGTTTTTCCGCTGCGTACTTCCTTACCGCCAATATACATGGGGATATCAATTTGCTTTGAACGGGCGTCTTCGAGAGCCGCTTTCAGCGCCGCACGCTCTACGCTGCGGGGGCCATAGTTCAATACAGGTTCGTTAACAGGCTGGGGGGCATTAAAAAATCCTTTAAGCATAGGTGGTTTATTTTTTGACAGCGCAAAGATACCGATTACAATGCACATGCGAGCAATGCATGCATAGCAAATTACGGCATGCTGACAAAATAGCTAAATGCCCCCGCGGCCTTTATCACTTTATCTTCGGCACATCCACGCTGGCCATCATATCTACCTTAGGGGCAAATATTACCGGGCAAACAAAGTGTTCGCGCTGGGCATGGCCATTTTGCTGTGCTGGTGTCCATTTAGGCGCGCTTTCAAAGGTTTTCACCAGTTGTTCGGTCATGGCGTCGCTCAAAACGTGGCCGCTTACTTTGGCGCGTTTCAGCGTACCATCTTTATCAATAATAAATTTAACATAGATGGTTTTGCCGGGGATGCAGCTGCGGTCGGGTTTTAAATTGGTAAGGATATACGAGTAGAATTTTTCGATACCGCCGGGAAAGTCGGCGTTTATTTGGGTGTTGGCAGGCTTATCATTATCAGTTTGTGCAAGGGCGGGATGATACACGTAAGTTAAACCTATGCCGATGGCAAATACGGTTAACCATTTTTTAAAAAACGCGGCATTTGTGCTAAATGCCATACAATTGTTTTTAAAAGTGCTTTTCATGATACCCTCCTTTTGTTTTTAAACCATAAATAATTTTATAACTGCATGATAAGGTGCTGAAAGAAACAATAGTACCGGCTTGCTTAGGGATCAGCCGGTTGACTTTATTAAAGTTAGAAAAACTTTTTTATTGTAACAAAATAATTACGCCACTTTATTTTCATTAACCTGTGTTAAGCCTTTTGGTTTTGTTTTTGTTTAATATGATATAGGAACTAAAATAAGATACCATGAAAAATTACATGATAAAATTGATAGCCCTGCTGATGTTCGCATCGGTAGCCGCATCAAGTTGTTCGCTGGAGTACCGCGAGCATCGCAGAGCCGAAAGGCACGATCGTGGCCACGACCGCGACCATGATGACCATCACGACGATCATCATTATAACCGTTACTAAAATTTTCAACCTTTAAAATCTCAGAAAAATGAAAAGCTTAAAAATAATGTTTATTGCACTGGTGGCTGTGTTTACCTTCAGTGCCGCAAACGCCCAAGTTAGAGTACACGCTACTATTGGCACACCGCCTCCGCACCATCGTGTAGTGGTTGTGCACAGGCCCCCTTACCATCCACGCACTGTTGTAGTAAGGCGTCCGGCCTATCACCATAGGGTGGTTGTGGTACACCGCCCGGTACATCATTATTACCGCCGCCCGTATTACAGGCATCATTAATAAAATAGTAGATTGCTAACGCATGATACCTTAGAGACACGATACTTCGTGTCTCTTTTTTTTGCAATTCGCGGGAGATATGAAGCGGAGACACGAGGTATCGTGTCTCTACAGGTACAGCACACAATTCAGGTTTTATATTTAGGCAAATTACGTTAAGTTTGTTTTTAACTAATTACGCACCAAATTAATTGAATGAAACCTCCTGTAGCGTCATCAACAGTACCCCAGTTTATACGTAATACCGTAGCCCACATCCACCCCGAAAGCCATACCTTTTTAATGCATAAGGTTGGCGAGGTGTGGAAGGAGATCAGCTATGGCGAAGCACTTGCCAAAATAGATGCCATATCGGCCTGGCTGCTGGATATCGGCGTAGTTAAAGGCGATCGCCTGGGCCTGATCATCGAGAACGGACCGGATTATGTATACTACGACCAGGCCCTGCAACAGATCGGCGCTGTAAATACCTCGATATATCCTACCCTTTCTGAAGCGGAGATCGAGTATATCCTTAACGATTCGGGCGCGAAGACTTTGCTTGTGGGTAACCCCTTCCTGCTGCGCAAGGTATTAAAGATAGCCAATAATTGCCCGGAACTGATCCGCATCATCCCGGCTTTTGACGATTTTGAGAAATACACCGCCAAACTTGAATTGAATGCTGGTGTATTGGGGATACAACAAATGATAGCCGAAGGTAAAGGCCTGATGGGTAAATATAAGGATGCCATTAATATTGCCCGCGAGGCGATATTACCATCCGACCTTTCCTGTTTGATCTATACTTCAGGTACTACAGGCACGCCCAAAGGCGTGATGCTTACCCATCATAACCTTACCGAGAACGTGAACCGCAGCCTGGACCAGATCCCGGTGATTGAACACACCGATCTGTTCCTGTCGTTCCTGCCGCTTTCGCACGTATTTGAGCGTACAGCTACTTACCATATCTGTTTGTCGATGGGTTGCCGGATAGCGTTTGCCCAAAGCCTTGACCTGCTGGCCCGCAATATGGGCGAAGTGCGGCCAACTGTAATGAACTGTGTGCCGCGCTTACTGGAGCGCATCCACGACCGTGCCATGAAGAGCGGTACTGATGCTGGCGGTATTAAAGCCAAAATATTTTTATGGGCGCTTAAGATCGGCCGCAAGCATCGCGAAAAACTGGAGGCCGGTAAAAAGCCAGGTCTGCTTTTAGAGCAGGAGTTTAAACTTGCCGATAAACTGGTATTCAGCAAGATAAAGGAAAAGACCGGCGGCCGGTTGAAATTCATGATCTCGGGTGGCGGCGCGCTGCCTAAAAATATCGGCGAGTTCTTTGGCGATCTGGGCATTAAGATACTTGAGGGCTTTGGCTTAACGGAAACATCGCCTGTAATGGCTGTGACCGAATATCACCGCCAGGTTTATGGCACGGTGGGCCGCATTATCCCGGGTATTGAGGTGGGAATCCAAAATGTAGATACCAAACAGATCTATACTGTACAAACCCACGATACTTTCAAAGAGAATTACCAATCGGAAGAAGGCGAGATCATCGTGCGCGGGCATTGTGTAATGAAAGGCTATTTCAACAAGCCCGAGGAAACCAAGGCGGCTATTGATAACGAGGGCTGGTTCCATACCGGTGATATCGGCCGCTTTTTTAAAGGCAACCTGCAAATTACCGACCGCCTGAAGAACATGCTGGTAAATGCCTATGGCAAAAACATCTACCCAACCCCGGTAGAGAATACCTACCTGAAAAGCCCGAAAATTGAAGCTGTATTTTTAATTGGCGATAAGCGCGAATACGTAACTGCCATCATCACGCCGGCACGGGAACCCCTGCAGGAAGCACTTGGTTTAGATAACGCCTTTTTTGAAAAACCCGAAGTATTTATTGAAGACAAGGAAGTGATCGATTGGTTAAACCCGGATATCCGCAAATTTGGTAACGAGCTTGCCAAGTTTGAGCGTATTAAAAGCTTCAAGGTTAAGCGTGTACCATTTAGCATGGAAGAGGGCGAGATAACCCCTACACTGAAACCTAAGCGCAAAGTGATAGAGAAAAAGTACGCGGGCGCTATTGATGAATTATACATGCAAAGTGTAGAGGCTGACTAACTCTCCCGCAAAAGAAAAATGTCATTTCGAACGAGGTACGAGGAGAAATCTTGTACACGTGATAGGTATTGCCGTATAAGATTTTGCTCTGCGTTCGAAATGACAATAAGTTTTATATTTAATTAGCTGGTGGCGTTGGCTCAGCACCCTCCTTTTTAGCTTTGGCTTTTTGCTGATGCGCGGCACGATAATCGGCATATATTTTTTGCTGATCGGCGTTCAACACGTTGTTTACTTTGGTAATAGCATCATCATTAACAGCCTTTTTACCCTGTCGCAACGATTTCTTGTCCAGTTTATCACCAAGAGCGGTCAGGCTATCCAGTTTGGCAGCTTTTGTTTTCACTATAGCTTCGATCTTGCCTTGTTGGTCGGCTGTAAGATTTAGTTGTTGCACTAATGCCTTGGGTAATTTGGCCGCGGCCGGCTTTTTAGCTGTTTGCGCATTACCGGCAAAAGAAAATCCTGCAAGCAGGAACAGCAGCATCATTAACTTCTTCATTCTGTTTAATTTTTTATTGATAGATGCAGGAAATGACAAATGGTTTAAGGGTGGTAAAAACAAACCCCGCCAAAGCAATGGCGGGGTTCAGTTGTCAGTCAATAATATATCTTAATCGCGGTCCCGATGGTTAAACCCTCTAAAGCCGCCACAGTTACCTATGTTATCTCTTATCTTGTTATAAATACTGGTATTGCTACTGCTGCTAATTACAATTGTACCGCTTGTGCGGGTAGCAGCTTCCAGGCCGGAGGCCGAAACGTGATCGAGCAGTTTATTAAGGTGCATGCTTACAATAGTAGTAATGTCGGTAGTGTTATCAACCGTTACATTGTCAGCCTCGGCTTTTATGGTGGCATCATCATTAAAATCAAGTTCTATTGGTACCGCCGCGCCGCCTGAAGTAGTAAATGTGCCCTTTAATGTTAGCGGTATGGTGCTGCCCGATGTTTTGCTCAGCATTACGCGTATCTCTATCTCGCGATAAAGGCCGGTATCTATCACCGAACTTACCATGGTTGGTACCGGGGCAAAAATATCTATCGATGCCATACTTCTCGACCTGATCTCTACCTCCAGCCCGCGCCTTTTGGCTTCAAAATTAAAGCCGCTGATATTGGCCGTGCCGGATGTCCAGGTAACGCTGCCCGCGCCCGATGAGGCCTGTGTAACCAAAGCTTCGGAAGTTTCATTATTAGCTAACACGGCCGAAGCATTATCGGCCTGCAAACCAAACGACATTTTTGCCGACCCTGATGACGAGCCATTAGCCGAATTATTATCCTTTTTACACGCGCCAAATAACAGTGCTGCCATAGCAATGGCCAATCCGGTTCTCCATAAATTCGTTTTCATAATAGTTGTAGTTTTTAGTTAAAAAAATCGGACAAAATAATAGCTGCCCTTATTGTTTACTTAATATTAAGTACGCCTTTGTATCAAAAAAGTTGCCCAATAATTAATATTAGCGATATTATATTTCCTCATGAGTAATAATCTGAGGTTATAGCGTGTATTAATGCCCGTGATATATGTTTGCATTTTTGCATATTTGCTTAACCCAAATACAAATATCATTATGCCTCAAAAAATGCCCGTATCGTTAAAGCTGATCATATTTTGCCTTCTTTGCCAGTTTAGCGGCATAGCAGTTTTTGCCAAAGGCACGCCTTACTATTACCAGTTGAAAGTGTATCACATAAAAGGTAAGGCCCAGCAGGATATGGTTGACGAGTATTTACAAAATGCCTACATACCGGCCATGCACCGCGCGGGTATACCATCAGTAGGCGTGTTTAAACCCTTAGTTGCTGATACAACCGAGCAACTGGTTTATGTGTTTATCCCGTTTAAAAAGATCGACGGGTTTTTAAGCATTGATGCCGCTTTAGAAAAAGATCAGCAATACCAGCAGGATGGTAAAAATTACCTGGCCGCGGTTTACAATAAACCGCCTTATATCCGTTTGGAATCTATCATATTGAAAGCATTTTCGGCTGTGCCCGAGTACCATCTGCCCAAATTAAGCGCTCCGAAAGGTGAACGTGTGTATGAACTACGCAGCTACGAAAGCGCTACCGAAAACATCTCGCTCAACAAGATCGGTATGTTCAACAAGGATGAGATATCTATTTTTGATAAACTGAACTTTAACGCTGTGTTTTATGGACAGGTAATTTCGGGCAGCCACATGCCTAACCTGATGTATCTGACCACTTTCGAAAATAAAGCCGACCGGGATAAACATTGGGCCGATTTTGGCCCCGAATACAAAAAGATCAGTGGCTTGCCACAGTATCAAAATAACGTATCGAAAAACGTTACGCTGTTTGTACGCCCAACGGATTATTCGGACATATAGATCAGGAGCCGTGCGGGGGCATTACGGTTACATCTTTTGCCCTTGACGCCGGTGTTACCTTCAGCTTTTGTACTTTGCCATCTTTAATTGTGGCCTCGATAGTGGTATTATAAGGCGCATGAAGCTTAACCTCCGCATCCCAATCCTTTGGCCAGGCGGGCAGCAGGTATATTTTTTTGCCAACGGTTTGCATCATCATTTCCTGCAGGGCAATCATGCCGCTGCCGCCCCAGTTATGATCGGGCGCCCAATCCAGGCCCGGCCCCCAAAAGGTTGGGTAGCGATATTTAGCGTCGGATAATTTTTGCGTGGTAAGATCTTTGGCTTCATCGGTCAGGCCCAGATCAGCTACGTAAATCGGGTCGGGGTGCCAGCTTACTATGCTGTACTGATTTTTGTTATCGGCCCCGTGGTGCCAGGTATCTATAGCCATTTGCAGATTTGGTAACCCTACGCCATACAGGTGATAAGGAAATACCGGGTACAGTTGCGGCAGTTCGGTATTAATGGATTTGCCGTTCCAGCTTTTAGCGGGCGATATTACCGTTTTGCCATCTTTCTCGCGGGTGGCAATTTCGGGCAGGCGCTTCAGCACCGCTTGCCAGTAGGCGCGTTGCTGTGGCGTACCGTACTTCTGCGGCAGATCGAGCAAGCCAGTCAGTACGGTTTTCATCCCGGCTATGGTGCTTGTTGAATTTGTGGCGCCTTTATAAGTTTCCAGTCCCGTACCCGGGTACATGATCAATTTGCCATCGGCATCCAGCGGATAACCATTCAATTTTTTAGACCAATATTGAAAATGCTGATCAAAAAACTTAACGGCGCTGGTTATAAAAGGCATGTACCTGCCAATATCGGCACCGCTGTATAATTGATAGTCAAGTATCATTTTCGAAAACTCCAGTTGGCCGTCGTAATGATCTACCACCCAAACATTGGTCAGGAAGCCATAATCGGTAAACTTCATTTCTTCGCCCTTAACGTTCTTTAGCACCCGTGTACTTGACGAATCGGAACGGGGCTTAAATGGATCTGTACCCCAAAGGCGCTCGTAGGTATGGCCGGCAGGCAGGCCAAAATTCTCTACCTGTTCGGTAAAGGCAGCCCCCTCATGCCCCCAGTATATTTTACTGCGCAGTTCGGCATTTTTCAGGGCGCGCGCGTAAAAATCAAACTGCGGCTTCATCAAATCAAAATCGCCCGATTTTAACATCGGCCAATAAACCAGCCGCTGGTTTTGCGCGGTAAAACTGCCGCCACCCCAACGGCGAAAATCGGGCGTTACACGGTTCTTATACTCGCCCTTTACAAAATCGGCATCAAACACAAATAAGCCGCCGTTAAATTTGGTAGGATATTCGCCAAAGGCGTTGCAGCCCAACTGGTAACGGAATACATTATAATTGCGGCCTATCTCCCGGCCTTTGTCGTTAGTCCCTTTTTTATCCTGATTAATATAGATATGGCTATGATCCCAGTACTGCGCCCACCATTGTTTGGTTTTATTCCATTTTTCGGAAGTAGCTGCCGATATTTTCATCTCCTGCTGTAAACCCTGCAACCATCCGGCATTTGTTGGGCTATGCGAGGTGTGCAGCACAATATCAATATTTTGAGCATTCACAGCCTGCGTATTTTCATACACCCAGCCGCGGTATTTAGATGCCACGTAAATGCTGTCCATAGTACCGGTAAACTTCATGCCCGGGGCCAACAATTCGCCACCGAAGATGAGGTCTTTCATCGGGTTCCAAAGCTGCCCTTTAACTGCTCCAAGATGTTGTTGTACGGCTTCCCGGTCGATGATCATTTCATCGTTACGATCCCGGTGATACCATACAAGCGATGATTTACCGGGGCTGATGGTATCCTTACGGGTGAATACGCCAATTTTATCGGGCGTGGTATTGCTGTAGCCGTAGGCCTGGTGGCGTTCGTCGGTGGCAAGAGATCGGTCTTCGGTGCGCCAGTTCTCAAAAATAACCTTAGCCTTAAACTTGTCGTTACTGGTAATAGATACGTGGATGACGGGCTTAAAAACCTCGACCCAAAGTTTTACCAGTGTGTTATGTTCGCCGGCTATTTCAATGTAGCCTTCTTTTAGTTTTAGCTCTTGCCTGAAGTTGTTTTTAAAAGGATTATTGGGGAGTGTAATGCGCACCCGGCCAAGTTTCAGCATCGAACTATTTTCGTCAAACGTTCCGCTTCGGCTGATGTAAAAGATGAGGTCGTTATTTTCTACCCAAACATTACAGCCGATATCGCCGCCGCCCAGCGGCATGCTCTCCGACGAGTTTTTGCTTTGGCTATCCCATACTACATTGTAAGCAGAAATATCCTGGGCCTTTACAATAATACTTAACGCTGTAAGGGTAAATAAAAAACAGATCCGTTTTAATAACATAGGTTTACCGGCAATAATTGGCAAACACTAAGTTCGGGCATTAGCTGGTATGACGGCTGTTTCTTTTTGCCGAATTATTGTAATATTTTATCCTGTTTATATGGATCATTAACCACAAGTGGTATGGTACTAAATATACAATGATCTTTACTTCTTTTTACTTGTTAGGTATAGGCCAAAACTACTAATTGCCGGGTAATCCTTTGCTTTTGTAATAGTGAGTTTAACCTTCCATGCCGTCACTTTTGGGAATTTAACTACCATATTATCACCTATCGCCTTACCTTCCGATAACAGCATCCAGTCGCTTTGCACCTGCGCTTCTATCTTATATCCTTCTATCCTGTTGCCAGGCGCTTCGCTCACTTTCAGCGCATTAATATCAACCGGGCCTTCCATATCCACCTCAAAAGTAGCGGCAGTTTGCCCATCGTTGGTTGCCCAGTAAGTTTTATTATTACCGTCGAGAGCCTTTTCGCCGCCAAATTCGCGGGTATTGCCACGCACTTCGCTGGTATTAACCGGCCGTTCAAAAGCCAGGTTTAAGCCCAATGTTTTATCAACATCGGTTTTAACCGGGGTTAGCGCCGGTTTTTTATTATGAAAGGCAACCTGGCTATTACTTTCATAATTTATATTGTGCAGGGCTGATATGCCTAACCGTTCCTGCAATTGCGCCAGGTACAGGCTTTGTATAGCTACCGGCTTCCCGTGCGAATCAAAATAACCTTCACCTAAAACAGGAGCCGAATCGAACAAGCGCGCGGTTTGTTGCCGGTTGCCTATACATCCTATCGCCCAGTTAGCGGCTCCCGGCGGGTTTTGGATGATATAGGTTTTGGCAATACAATTCCAGGCTACGCCCCAGCCCATTGTCCAGCCATGGCCCGAACCGGCCACGCCACGGTTCATAAAGTCGATACCGCCATCGGCTACCGTGCAGTTATCTACCAGTAACCCCGTTGCCCAGCGCTGATGCGGCTGTATGCGGCTGCCAATACCCTTAAAAGTGCAATTCAACACCACATTAGGGCCGGGTATAAGCGATGATGTCCATACAATATAAGTATTGCCGCCGGTCACATCGCAGCGATCAATCAAATTCTGACTCCCCTCCAGGCTAAAATCAGCGGGTTTAGAAGCACCCAGATTTGTAAATGTATGGCTTATCCTCACCCGTTGCATGGTAATACGGTTACCGGCCAGCACAGTGGTATTCATTGTTTCCCGGCAATAAATATTTTTCACCCAGCAATCATCGCCACCTACCCTTATCCCGGAATAAGGCGCATGCCCATAATCGATCTCAAGCGGCGGGCAGTGGATTTGCAGATCTTCTAACCCAACCTGTTTAACACGATGCGAAACGGCGGCCTTTGCCACAGTTGTACCAGGAACATATCGCGCATTATAGGAGTCGGGCAGCGAAATATCTACCGTGATCTTATTGGCGTCGATAGCTGTTATTTTCCGTTTGATCACCTCTTTGGCCGATTTACTGATCCATGTTTGTGGTTTGCCGTCGCGTTTCATATCATCCATCCCCATTAAATGTATCCAGGCATCGGTAACCGGGCGACGGATAATTAATGTATCGCCTACCGCAAAGCCTGATGCATCGGCTACAGTGAACGAATTTGTACCCGCAGGCACATAGTCGTGGTTAATGGTGGTTTGCTTACCTTCTTCATTATCATCAGCACGCTCAGTCCGCCCCAAAGCTATGTTGGTATTATCTACACCTATCACAACAGCGGTGTGGCGCCCGCCCGTCATTTTAATGGTAGTACCGCCCGCGCCACTGCCACTGCCCCGTAAAACAATACCATTAGCCGATAATGTTAACGATGCAGAGCAGGTAAATACGCCCGGCGCCAGTAATACCGCACCACGGAAACCGTTTACCAAAGGCATCGCTGCTACTTCGTTTATCGCGTTTTGAATTTGCCGGGTATCATCTTCGCTGCCAGATGGTTGCACCGTTCGCTTAACCGGCACAACAGGCAGGGCAACACCGCCGCCCATATATCCCGCATGCGAAAAATCCATTATCCTGTCGCCTGTTGGTGTAGTTTTATAAGTCAGCTTACCTGTTTTATCTTTATAAACCCACTGGCTTTTGCCCCCTTGCGCCAAAGCGCCGCAAGTTATTAAACCACAAATAACTGCTAACATATTTCGCTTCATCATGATGCTATGCTTATTTAATTTTCGGCGGCACATAGTTTTTAACCGGGTTTACTACCACCCACGATTTGCCGTCTTCGGTTAAGCACGCGGTAAAGAACGCGATCACTTCACCTTTCTCGTTGGTGTATACAAAGGGGCGTTCGCGCCTTTTAAAGGTTTGAGTAGTGCCGTCGTCATAAGTTACGGTTTTGGTAAACACGGGCTCTTTTGATATCGCCTTATAGTTGATCCCATCAACCGAGGCATATTGCGCGCCGGCTTTGGTAGTACCGGTAAGTGTGCCGGTAAAATCGGTAAGGATAACATTATATTGATTTTGCGCCCACCATATAGTTGGGTCTTCCAATTGGTTATTATCGGGCAGCAAATTATCTTTATCACTTAACAAGGTGTACTTGCCATTCCAGGCCGGGGCAGTATAGGCTTGCGCTACGCGGACATTATTTACAGCCTTGCGCCCAAAAACATAAATGCTGCCATCGGCGCGCGCCAACGGAGCAGGATTCGAAAATGGCATCGCCTCCTCATCGCTCCGTGTCCACGGACCGGTTATAGATCTAGACCAGGCATACCCGGTTTTGTTGGCTGTGGAAATGTAATACAGCACATAAGTATCGCCGGTTTTTACAATTTTAGGATTATGTGCCCTCTCCTTATCCCAGGCGCCGGGCCGTTTTTGTATCACCACCTCCTGAAATTTGTAGGGGCCGTAGATATTATCAGAAGTAGCTCTCACGATCTCCGAGTAAGTCGTCCACCCGCCCAAACCATATTGCTCCGGCCAGCGCGAGGCGAACATATGATAAGTGTTCCCTACTTTAATAATAGTTGAGCACCACAGGATATAGCCCTCCATTTTAAACCCGGCATTTTTGATGGCGGGTTGTATGGCATCTTTAATACTTTGGGCTTGCGCGCTAATCAATACCGATACAAATAGAAATGGTAATAGCAGGTTACGGAATAACTTCATGTTTATCATTGGTTCAACAAAGCTAACATCGGTTTATTTGGAATTTGTTTTGTGATCGATAAAAGCTAAATCATCAGTTAAATTGACGTTTGCTGAGTCTAAAGTCCGAAGTTATTAGTCTGAAGTGGATCAAGTACAAAAAAGCCCCCGGTGGTTGACTCCCGGAGGCTGGCTTATATTTGGATAGGGTTCTTTACTCATTATCTTTTGGGATTTTCCCATGCCGAAGCCATTTTACATTACCGTTTACAGGTGTTAAGTTCAACTCTTTTCTTAAATCTTTACGTAAGCTATTTAATAAATCATCGAAATAGAAATCTCCACCTTTTACGATATCTTCCACCAGTTTTTTGGTCAAACGAATTTGCTCATCAGATCCAAACAATTGTAGTTCTGCAATTACAGCTTCTAACTTTTCATCCCTTTCAACCGATTCTTCTCTCTTAGTTATATCATTCGCCAATATACGATAAGCAGCAATCAAATGATTTGTTATAAGCTCTCGTCTTTTTAAATCTTTATCCCTAACGCTATTGTAGTAATGCGCAATCCGCCAACCTAAAACAGCAATTATTACTGTTATAAGATTTTTGATAATATCTAAGATAATTCCTGTATTCATTACAGTTTTTTCATCTCGGTTTGCACTTTGTCCATCACGGTCTCAAAACGGTCGATGTATTCGGCAATGAGTTTGGTGTTCGGCTTATCATCAGACATGGCTTCTAACCCTCGGATCACTTCCTTTAACTGAACGATCTCCAAACTGTCTATCATTGGCTTTACCTTGTGGGCCACCTTTTTAATAGCAGGGATATCTTTAGCTTTTAGCGCTTCGTGCATTTCGGCGGTTACCTGTGGGGTTTGCTCCATAAACAGGTCCACCATTTTTTGGATAAACACCTTATCGCCCCGGCTGATCTGCTCCAGCTTGGTCATGCTAAACAAAGGCTGATCAGACAGGTCATCGCCCGGCTTATTACCTCTTCTCTCAGGTGTACCGGCTTCCAGTTTAAGCGAAGTGGCAATGGCATTGATCAGGTCGTTCTCTTCAAAGGGCTTGGATACAAAGCCGTTCATACCAGCGGCTATGCAGCGGTCGCTATCGCCTTTAATGGCGTTGGCGGTCAGTGCGATGATCGGGATATCCAGCTTCAGTTCCTTGCGGATGGCTTCGGTGGCTTCTATACCGTTCATTACCGGCATTTGCACGTCCATCAGTACCAGGTCGTAAGTCCCGGTTTTCAATGCCTTTACGGCTTCGGCACCGTTCTTCGCTTCGGTGGTGATCACGCCGTACTCATCCAAAACAGTAACAGCCACCAGGCGGTTCACTTCGTTATCCTCGGCCAGCAGTATCCTTTTACCTTTCAGCGAGCTGCTGTCGGTAAAATCGGTTTTGGCCTGCGGCAGATCGTTTGATGTACCTGTTTCAAACGGTACGGTGATCAGTATTTCGGTACCGATATCCTTTTTGCTGTAAACCTTTATCTGGCCCTGCATTAGTTCAACCAATTCCTTGGTAATGGCCATACCCAAACCCGTGCCACCATATTTACGGGCGGTGGTGCGGTCTTCCTGCGTAAATTTTTCGAATACGTGGTCGATATATTCTTCAGATATGCCAATGCCGGTATCGCGGATACTAAACTCCAGTACCTGTTTGTTTTTAACGCGCTTTTGCATTTTGCACGATAGGGTAACGCCACCCTTCTCGGTAAATTTAACTGCGTTGCTGATCATGTTCAGCAACACCTGGTTAATGCGGTGTGGGTCGCCGATAAGCACCGGGGCGATATCGTCATCAAAATCAAGACTTAGTTCCAAACCTTTCTCCTCGGCGCGGGGTTGCATAATGCGCACCACATGGTTCACCACATCCTGCGGATCGAAACCCAGTTTTTCCAGTTCAAGTTTACCGGCCTCAATTTTAGAGATATCCAATATATCGTTTATCACCACCAGCAGGTGATCGGCAGCCGTAGTAATGGTATTCAGGTAAAACCTTTGTTGCTGTTGCATTTCGGTTTTTTCCAGTTGGCGGCCCATGCCAATAATGGCGTTCATTGGCGTGCGGATCTCGTGGCTCATGTTGGCCAGGAAAGCTTCTTTGGCGCGTACCGATTGCTCGGCCACTTCCCGGGCTTCGTTCAGTTCCAGTTCCAGTTTTTTACGTTCGGTAATATCCAGGTGGATACCGATAGAGCCCATCAACTCGCCCGAATCATTATAGCGCGGCGCCCCGCTAATAAGCCACCAGCGCAGTTCGCCTTTTTTATTTTTAACGGTTAACTCGTAAGCATCGGATATGCCTTTTTTTCGCAGATCGTTCTTTTGCTCTAATGTAGGTGTGGCAGATGTGGTTGGGAAAAGCGTTTTTGCTTCCAGGCCCATCATTTCCTCCAGCGTATAGCCCGACATTTCGCAGAAACTTTGATTGGCGTATTGTATCGCCTCGTTATTATCCACCTCCAGCAAGCCCAGGTTCATATTAGCAAGAATATTGCGGTACTTTTCCTCGCGGATACTAATAGCCTGTTCAGCCAGCTTTCGCTCGGTAATATCACTCTGCGTACCGATGATACGGCCGGGTAAACCTCCTACCGTACGGCTAACTACCATCCCCCTGTCCAACACCCAAATATAATGCCCATCCTTATGCCGTATACGGTATTCAACCTGGTGACTGGCCAATTGCTCATAAAAATACCGCTGGTCGGTCTTCATTACCAAATGCAGGTCTTCGGGGTGGATCCGGCTCATCCACTGGTCGGGATGGTTTGGAAATTCGTCGTCCTCATACCCCAGCATTTGCTTATACCGCAGCGAGAAAAATATTTTCCGGGTTTGAAAATCGTAATCCCAAACGCCATCACCCGATCCTTCAAGCGCAAATTGCAGCAACTCTTCACCGGCTTTCAGCTGCGCTTCGGCTTCGTTGCGCTTGCTGATCTGGGCTTTCAATAACTCTACAATATCCAGCAGGTTATTACTATCCATGGTGAAACCTTCGCCCACCTGGCCTACCGCTTCCTTCAGTTTTTCTATGGATATTTTCCTGAACTCCACCTCCTGCTGCAGGCGTTCGTTTACCTCCATGTATTCCTCTTCGCTCATTTTAAACGCACGTTCGGATAATATGGCATCCTTTTCGTAGGCCGAATAGGAGTCGCTGATGGCCTGCAAGAAAGCAGATAAGCCGGGCTGTTCACCCGGCTGTAAGTATTTCTTTATTTGTCGTTCAAGCAGTTTATTCAACTTCATTAAAAGTGGTTATGGTCATGGTTTGGTTATGCAACTGGCAACCCTGACCTTTAATAAACGGAGAGATCTCGCCGTACGAATAAAAGCCTGATAATAAGGTATTACGGCCAAATATTTCGTCAACAGCATCCACCTCGTCCTCGGTACGGGAACCGAGCACCAATTTACGGCCTACACAACTGATAAGCAAGGAAAAAGATGGAGGATTTTTTTCGTCGATAAACGATTGTGCGGCAGCATCAGAAGCGGCGCTGGTCAGTTTATCAAAATTAGCGCGCATAAAGCGTACTTTAGTACCCTCGGGTATATCACCGGCAAAGGTCATACTACCATTTTTATCGTCGATAGCCAGGATGGTGCGCACTACAGGCTCGCTGTTGCCCGGCAGGGTAACTGCCAACGGGTACAACAAAGCACTGCCCGGCAAAGCATCAGCATCCGGACCTAAGTATTTTTTATATAGTTCAAGCGCGTTCTTGCCGTCGATCTCAAATAATACGTTATCCTTAGCTTTCGTTACAATGCGCTCCAGGCCAAACATTTCCCAGCCGCCTTTTGAACCGTGCTCAACTTTCAATTTGTCGCCATAAAAACCGATACCTACAATAATGCCCTCTTCAGGTTCGGCATTCAGGCCCACCAGGGTCGATTCAAAACGATCGCCATCGCCTGCCAAACCGCCGGTTACCATGATCTTGTCTCCGGTTACCTGGTTAATGCCACGCACCAGTTCGCTGCCGTTTACATAGCGGCCATCTGATAACACCAGCACATAAGCCAGATCTTTGGTATCAAATTTATTGATCAGCGCTTTACCCGCGTCGAAGCTATCGCCATAATCTTTAATATATACTTTTTGCGATTGCAGTTGTGTTGATGAAAACTCCATCATAGCAACGGTAAAACCCTCGTCAGACACGCTGGTATGGTAGATCTCGCCTGCGGTTGAGCAGATAGCGATCATAGCCTCAGGGAATTTCTGCCTGATCAGGTCGTAAACCGGCAGATCGAGCAGGGCTTGCTTATTGGCAAAGCAAAGCGCCAGTTTAGACTTGCCGCCATTGATACCCGCGCTTTTCTCGTGCATTTCCCACTGACCGTGTTTGTATTGATATAGTGCAGTTTTCATAATTCTTTTTATCCTTCTATTTCTTTTTCCTGTATCATTTTATAAATGGTAGATTTACCTACATCCAGTTTTTCGGCAACCTTAAGCACACTGTGGTTGTATTTGTTTAAAAAGTGCTGAACAATCTGGTTGGTATATTCCTTCAATGTCTTTTCCTTAGCAAAAATGTCTTCTTCGGATTGCGGCGCGCTGAAGCGGATATCCTCTTCCTGTATCTCGTCGCCATCGGCCATTACGGCAGCCAGGTCAACCATCGATTTTAATTCGCGCACATTGCCCGGGAAATCATACTTCAACAAACGCTCCTTTGCCCTTGTGCTGAACTGCTTTGCAGGCAGTTTGTTATCCTTGCAAAACTCATCTAAAAAGAATTTGGCCAGCAACAGCAGGTCGTTACCCCGCTCGCGCAATGGCGGCAATTCTATAGGCAAACCCATAATGCGGTAGTAAAAATCCTCGCGGAATTTGCCTTGTTTTACCTGCTCGGCCAGGTTTTTATGGGTAGCCACAATGAGGCGGATATCCAGCTTAATTTTATCGGTACCGCCAACGCGGGTTAACTCCCTTTCCTGCAATACACGTAATAGCTTGCTCTGCAAGTTTACATCCATTTCGCCTATCTCGTCTAAAAACAGGGTGCCGCCGTTGGCTTCTTCAAACTTACCGTTTTTACGGGCCAATGCGCCGGTAAACGCGCCTTTCTCGTGCCCGAACAGTTCGCTTTCCAGCAGTTCGGCCGGGATGGCGGCCATATTTAGTGCCACAAAGGGCTTCTTTTTCCTATCCGAATGATAATGGATGGCTTTCGCTACCAGTTCTTTTCCAGTACCGGTTTCGCCGGTTACCGATACGTTGATATTGGTGCGGGCCGCCTTTTCCATCAGCGTAAAGATCTTTTTAATGGGTGCCGATGAGCCGATGATGATCTTACCGAACTCGTATTTATGCCCCAGTTCTTCGCGCAATATTTCCACTTCCTTTTTCAGGGCCTGGTTTTCGCGAATGCGGTTAACGGCGTTCCAAAGCAGGTCTTTGGTATGATCGTCCTTAACCAAATAATCGGCGATGCCTTTTTTATAAAGTTCTATCGCGGTGGTTACATCTTCCTGTGCGCTGATAATTACCACAGGGATGTTTGGATTTACCTGCTGCACCTGCTTTAACAGTTCGGCCCCATTCATATCGGGCAGACTGTAATCCATGGTGATCAGATCAGGTTTTTGGTGTAACTCGCGGATGCAATCCTCCCCGTTCATAAACTTGGTGACCTTATAGTCGGGGTTTAATGAAAGGTGATATTGCAGGATCTCGCCGTACCAGGGGTCGTCCTCAACAATAAATATGTGGTATCCGTTTGTCATCTTTTTATTTAGCGATACTTAGTAAGCTGTATTAAAGCCCTTATTTATTTAACTATATAACACGCTGATTTATTCATCAGTCAATATCGTGCCAATTTTATAAATTACTAATTATCAACATTTTATTTAAAAATCATTTTTATATAATTCCAAATTCAGGAAGTTTTTTCCGCATTTTGGACACCTGGCAGTCATGCACTCTGGCGCATATAGCCATAAGTATTAACACGCGCGGCACGATCTACAATAGCCGACATGTAATCTAACACGTAGTTATCTACGCCACCATAATTAGCAGCACTTACTTTATGCTCGGGCTGCGGCAGCATCACCACTTCAATTTCAGGATCAACCGAGCGGAAGCTTTTTAACAATTCCAAACCCGAGCGCTGCCCCAGGCTGTTTCCTAAAAATACCAGGTCGGGTTTTTCATCCATATAGATGGTATGCTCGGTACGGTTGTTAATGATGTTTACATTTGCATAACCTAAGCTGCCCAAAAAATGCCTGTAAAGGTTAAGGTTGTACTGGTCGTTGTCTACTAAGAAAATATTTAAAGTGTCCATGTTGATATGATTTGGAATGCCTTATGCCAAGCATGTGCCAAACTATTAAAACACTAATAATCAATTAGTTAATTATATGCCAAAATTCAATAAATCTAATATACGGATATGATTTCCAAAAAATGGAATAATTCTATGCAATAAATTATTGCTTACAGACGGTTTATTCTTGCTATCGGGGAGTTGATATCATGGCCTGATTCCAGAAACAGAGCTTTAAGCTTCACATATGCCGAAGCGTCGGTATCAACATAGACCAGGTGGTCTGTGATCATATAATCGCAGTCGAAACAAATATTAAGGCATGAGATCCTGTTACTGTTGGCATCATAAAAAACGATAGCGTCCCGGTAAACCGGTGCGCACATCCATGCCGGCACCTCTTTCGCATCGATTAATAATATACTCTTCAGCCTATCGGTGGCGGCATCGTGCTTGTCAATCGTGCGCATCAGTTGCGCCGACCAATGGAATTGGCCATTATCATCAACTAAATATTGCGCATATATCTTTTGCTCTATTGAAGCTAATTGCACTTTAAAGCCATCATCGGTCCAGCGGCCTCCATAAGCTATTTTTAGCCTTTTCCGCTCGGCGAGCAGATCGTTTAAGCGTTCTTCAAACGCCGGGCCCCGCTGTAACGAATAGGTTTCCATATAGGCGAAGTCCAGATCGCGGATATAGTTTGCAGACGTAATATTTTTAGCGGCATCCATCGCGCCAAAAATAAAAAAGCCGGAGTATTTACCCCAGCTTTCTCATCAATATTTTATAGCTGCTACTTTTTTATCAGCGTATACTTACCCCAAAAATCGGTAGGGCTTAGCATATTGGCAATATCGCCCATACTGCGGGGCATACCCATGCCGCCACCGCCGTCCATTGCTATTCCGCCGGCAGGCGCGGCCATCACTACCGTGGTAGCCATAGGCGCGGCGCCACCGCCGCCGCCATCTCTGGAAAAACTGGCACCACCAGGGCCACCGCTAACCCTCATGCCGCTCATCATGGCGTTCAGGTTAATACCATTCAGTTTAATATTATAGGTAAATGCCGCGCCTGCATCCAGGCCAAGCTCCTTTAACGGAACAGCCATTTCAACCACCAGCGAACCTTTATCATCAAAATCAACAAAAGCCTTTATGCCATATTCGTTGTAAATAGAGATCACGCTATCAGGAATATCCTTAAAGCCGATCAGTTTTATCTCTTTAAAAGTGCTTACTACCCGCTTACGCATATCAGCTATCATTGCCGAATCCGGCCCCTGCTGTGCTGTAGTGCCGCTGGCTGCCGGGCGTGAAGTACGCATGCCCGACATCATGGCGTTGCGCAGGTTAGCCATATTAGCTACCGGGAAGCTTACCACAAAAGCATCCTTTTCACTTTTCTTATTCGCCTTGTTAATGGTTAGGTTAATACCCCCGCCAATGATCTTGTTATTATTGGCCTGGTCGGCCGATTTCATAACCAGGTACAGGTTATTGGCATCGTTGGCCATGGTATAATAAATATCGGTGGTTTTATTTAGCGCCTGGAAGTTGTTTTCCCATTCGCCCAGTTTGGCGTCAACTTTTACATTGGCCGGGGCGGCTACGCTGGCTTCCTGCACGGCCGGTAATTTTTGCGCGTTAGCAGATAAGCTTAACAAGGTAACAAACAGGCTGCCAATGGCTAACCTGCTGATGATTTGGATCTTCTTTTTCAAAATTTCAATTTTTAATCAGGTGCACTAAGGTACACAAAAACTAAGACGGTAATTTATCGTATTAGTTACAAATATGTTAAATATTGTTAATCGACCTCAGCGTGCTGCCGTCCGCGTTAACCTCAAGCACATGCGGCATGCCGCATTTCAAAGCCGCGTTATTACGCTGATGCCCAACTGGAAAGTCGAAGCAAACGGGGTAATTGTATTCCTTAACCTTTTCCATCACGATATCGTAAATGGTTTTGCCAAACTCCTCGCCAGGGGTATCGGCCTTGAGTTTAAAGCCGCCGATGACCAGTCCGGCCAGGTCCGACAGCTTGCCGCTACGCTTCAGGTTCCAGAACATGCGGTCGATGCTGTAGAGATATTCGTCAGTATCTTCAATAAACAGGATCTTGCCTTTGGTTTTCAAATCGGATTCGGTACCCGATAGCGTAGCGATCATACTTAAATTCCCGCCCACCAATATCGCTTCTGCCCTACCGGCACGATTTTGAGCGGCGGCAGTCGCAGTATAACTCATTTCCTCACCGATAAGCGCCTGCCTGATGGATTCGATAGTGGATATTTGAACCGGCTCGGCCCTGGCCCAATCGCCTGGAAAACTGTTACACATTTTAGAATGCAGCGTAACGATACCGAAATGCCGGTTGATATGACAATGCAGCACCGTAATATCGCTAAAGCCGATGACCCATTTGGGATGTTTTTTAAATTGCTTGAAATTAACCTGGTCGATGATCCGCACCAATCCGTAACCTCCGCGGGCGCACATAATGGCGGCGATGTTGGGATTATCCAGCATGTATTGCAGATCGGACAGGCGCTCTTCGTCTGTACCGCCATAAGTAAAATCCTTTTTACCTACAGATTTGCCTATTTCTACCTTAAAACCCCAACTTTCCATTTTTTGGACAGCCGATTGAACATCCTCCAAACTGATATAACTGGCCGGACTGGTAATGCCAATGGTATCACCCGGTTTTAAATAAGGCGGTATTTTATGCTTAGCCTCGCCATAATTACCAACCGATGTAATGGCCCAGCCCGGCTTGGCAGATAACGCAGCCCCGGCAGTAATTATGGAAGAGAGGAAATATTTGCGGTTCATGATACAATAATCAGCAAATTATCCGGACGCTACAATTTTAACCCGTTCACATCAGTAGTCAATACCTCGCTCATGTAATCAAAAAACGGCCGCATGCTTCTGTAAACCAGTCCGGCCTTTCTTGCAAAATCAGGGCTTAAAACCTCCTCATCCGTAAATGCACACACCAACACAAACTGCTTAAACCGTAACAGGTCGATTGCCTCATGGTCGGCGCTGTAGCCTTTCGGCGTGGTTTTTACCTGCTCGCCTCTCAGAACACCGAATGCCGATTTAAACTCCGCATTGTTTAAAATAGCGCGCAGCGGCGCCGGATCGAAAGCGATATCATCCCGTATCAGTTTCAGATCCTGCGGAACAGGCCCCCAAAAGCCGCCCGCTACAAAGGTGCGGCCTGGTTCGATATGAAAATAATAGCCGCCGCGGCGGTACTTAGTGGCCCGCCTGAAATGCCCGTTCCAATTGGTTTTGTAGGGATTCTTATTTGTAGAAAAGCGGGTATCACGGTAGATACGATGCAGGCTTTTTTTGCCCGATGGGGTTTCAATTACATCGTGGGTATTTAGTTCATACAGCAAGGCATCGGCAAAGGCGGTTATTTGTTCCTGCTCCTGTTGAAACACTTCTTTATTCGCGGTAAACCATTCACGGTTGTTATTCTGCTTCAGATCATTCAAAAAGTTAAAACTGGAGATGGAGATTTGCCCGGTTGCCATGCGTATGATGTTTTGATAAAATTAGTAATTAATAATAATCGTCAATGTCATTTACAGGCAAGGAAACAGGGAATTTAAACACAGGATTTTCAGTTACCTTAAAGTTAAAACCTTATCTTAGCCATACCAATTTAATACCGTCATCTGCCCATGCGTTCTTCGCTAAAATATATACTACTACTGTTGTTCGTTTTCCCGTTGTTTAGCAACGGACAAGTTACGCCTGTAAAATTCAAACATCTTACTATTAACGAGGGGCTGTCGCAAAACACGGTTTATTGCACCCTGCAGGATAGCGAGGGCTTTATATGGATAGGCACCGAAGACGGGCTGAACCGCTACGACGGGTATAACTTCACCATCTACAAGCACAAAAAATCGCCAATTACCTTATCCAACAGTCAGGTAACCTGCCTTTTTGAGGATGCTGATAAAAACCTGTGGGTGGGCACTACTGATGGTATTAACATTTACGATCGGCAGAAAGATCAATTCAAAAGGATCTATACGCTATCGAAAAAATCATCCGAGAGTAACGACTTTATCACCACCATTGTGCAGGATAAAGCCAAAAGCATATGGGTATCTACCTACGATGGGTTGAAGCTTTATAAACCCGGCAGCAATTCGTTCAAAGTATTCCCTATCAACAGCCCGGGTCTTAGCAAGCTGACCAACAAGATCCAAACCATGTCGTTATACAATGGCAAACTATGGGTGGGCACAGGAAACGACCTGAAATTATTCGACACCCAAAAACAGGCTTTTATTTCGCTGCCGGCCATCATCGATAAAAACGAAGAACTGAAGCACAGCGGCGTACGCTGCATCCGCAAGAGCAGGAACGATCATTACTGGATAGGTACCGAAACAGCAGGTCTTTACGATTATGACGCGCAGAGGAATACTTTAAACAACTACCGCTACAAAGCCGGCGATGCCAATGGCATGCTGAGCAATATTGTGCGCGATGTACTGGTGGCTGCCGATAACGAGATCTGGATAGGGACCCGCGAAGGCCTCAGTATTTTACGGGCAGGCGATATCAGCAATTATACTTACGATAAATATAACCCCGAGGCACTATCGCATAACTCGGTGCGGCATTTTATGAAGGATAGGGCCGGGAATATTTGGGTAGGCACCTTTGCCGGCGGTGTAGATGTTTACTTTGCCGAGAGCAAGAACTTTATTAATATATCCGAACAGATCGGTATGAAACCGGGGCTGAGCCAAAGGGTGATCAGCGCTATTGTTAAAAATGCCGATGGTAGCCTGTGGATAGGTACCGAGGGCGGCGGCCTGAACTATGCCGACCTGAAGCACAACGTTTTTCAGCACTATACCATTTCCGATCTGCAAAACCTGAACGGCAGCAACATTGTAAAGGCATTAAGCAAGGATGCCAGGGGCAACCTTTGGGTAGGTACCTATAACGGCCTTTACTATTTCGATGTGGCCAACCGCAAGTTCGCGTCCTATCCTTACCTGAAAAAAGACAGTACGCCCGCCATTAGTCAGTTTTACGCGTTGCATGCCACTGCCGATGGTTTGTGTATAGGCACCAACGGCGCGGGATTACAGTTTTTGGATCATAAAGGCGTGGTGATTAGCTACCTGCATAGTCAGAAGGACCCGCATAGCATCAGCAGTAATAATATTAGCGCGCTGTTATACGACAAGGGTAATTACTGGATAGGCACCCAGCGCGGGCTGAACTTTTTCAATGCCCAAACCAAACAGTTTACCCGCTATAAATATAACGACAACGACACGACCAGCCTCAGCAGCAACACAGTGATCAGCCTGTTTGCCGATGCGCAGAACCGCCTGTGGATTGGTACCGAGGGTGGCGGCGTTAACTACTTCGACCGCACGCATAACAAATTTTACAGTATTGGTGAGGCCGATGGTTTAGCCAACGGCGTGGTACATGCCATTAACCAGGACGCGCAGGGTAATCTGTGGGTGAGCACCAATAAAGGCCTGTCGAAAATCAAATTCAACACCCCTGCCCCGCCGTTTAGCGGGCATGTTAAGGTAACCAATTATACCATTGCCGACGGCTTGCCGAGCAACCAGTTCTCTAACCAGTCGGCTATTACCGGGCAGGGTAACCAGTTGATCTTCGGTAGTATATCGGGTATTACACTGTTCGATCCGGCGCGGATCATCACCAATACTTATAAACCGCCGGTAGTGATCACGGATTTTTTGATAAGGAATAAGTCAGTTTCCGTTAGCGATGTGGATTCGCCGCTGCAAAGCCAAATTAACGAGACTAGTGAGATCACGCTTACGCACGACCAGGGCTTTATCAGCTTCCGCTTCGCGGCGCTCAATTATATCAACCCCGATAATAACAGCTATGCTTATAAGTTAGAGGGCTTTAAGGGCGATAACGGCTGGCACTATGTGGGTAACCAACGCATGGCCACCTATACCAATTTAGATGCGGGCACCTATGTTTTCAAGGTAAAGGCATCAAACAACGATGGCGTTTGGAATAACCAGGTAAAATCCATCAAGCTGATTGTGCTGCCGCCCTGGTGGAAAACCTGGTGGGCGTATTTAACCTATGTGGTCATCATTGGCTTGCTGCTGTACGCCTTTTATTACTATTCCATTAAAACCGCCACCCTAACTAACGAATTGGAGTTTGAATACCTGAGCCATCAAAAGGACCAGGAACTGGCGCAACGCAAACTGACGTTCTTTACCAACATATCGCACGAAATTAAAACACCTTTGACGCTGATACTTGCCCCGCTGGAAAAGCTGATCCGATTAAACGAGAGTAATAATAAGGTGCAAAACCAATTAATGCTGATGCAGCGCAACGGCGAACGACTGATCAGGCTCATCAACCAACTGCTTGACTTCCGCCGGTTTGAGGAGGGCAACATGGTGTTACAGGCCGCCGAGGGCAATGTGGTGAAGTTTTTGAACGAGGTGGTGATATCGTTTGAAGGTTACGCGCAATCGAAAAATATCAGCCTGATGTTTAAATCGGCTGCGCCGGAGATAAAGGTGTTTTACGACAGGGATAAACTGGAGAAGATCTTTTATAACCTGCTATCTAACGCGCTGAAGTTTACCCCAACCAACGGGCGCGTGGCGGTAAACGTTAGAACCGACAACAACCAACTGCTGGTTGAAGTGGAAGACAACGGCATCGGCATCCCGCAGGAAAATTTGACTAAAATATTCGACCGTTTTAACCATTTCAGCAACCCAAAGCAAAACGCGGGCGGCACGGGCATTGGTCTCTCCTTTTCGCAGGGATTGGCCGAATTGCATAGCGGCAGTATTAGCGTAGAGAGTACCGTTGCCAATGGTAACGAGCATGGCCACACTTGCTTTACGGTCCGCCTGCCATTAGGTTCGGCACATTTGCGGACGAATGAAATTGTGAACGATTTTCAGGATAGCGAGAATATCGAGCAATACCTAACCGCCGCAGAAACGGTAAACCTGCCTGTTAAAACGGAAGCACCGGCAGTTACCGAACAGGATGAAAAACCAGTAATGCTGATTGTTGAAGATAACGCCGAGGTATTGAACTTCATTGCCAATAACTTCAGCGCCGATTACGTGGTGCATACCGCCGCCGATGGTGTAGAGGGCCTGAAGCTGGCTACCGAATTGATACCCGATATGATCATCAGTGATGTGATGATGCCGAACATGAACGGCATTACCCTTTGCAGTAAGATAAAAACCGATGCCCGCACCAGCCATATCCCGGTTATTTTGCTCACTGCCCGCACTCCGCTGATATTTAAATTAGAGGGACTGGAAACGGGCGCCGACGATTACATCACCAAGCCGTTCAGCATTGATATTTTGGAAACGAGGGTACGCAATCTTATCGAATCGCGCAAGAAGCTGCGCGACCGTTACCGCAAGGAGATCAGTCTGCAGCCGCAGAACGTGGCCATTACATCGCCCGATGAAAAGTTTTTGGCCAAGGTGATGGCCTTTATCGAACGCAATATGGCCGAAACCACCCTAAGTGTAGAGGAATTGGGCAAGGAGGTTGGCATGAGCCGCGTAACGCTGTACCGCAAGATCAAGGCGCTCACCAATCAAACCGCCATCGAATTTATCCGTGGCGTACGCATTAAACGCGCCGCCCAGTTACTGGAACAAAACAAATTTAATGTAAGCGAAGTAGCTTACATGGTGGGCTTTATTGATGTGGATTATTTTAGGAAGTGCTTTAAAGAACAATATGGGCACACCCCTAAAGAGTATGCCCATACGGCTGATAAGAACAGTTAAGCATATTATTTAGCCGACCATACCTGCAATTGCGGCTTCAGGGTGCTCTCCATCGAACTAATCTGCACCTCACGGCCTTTATCGTTATCATCGCCCAGTTCCCTGGTCTCCCGCACAAATACAAAGGTGATGTGCTGGGCCTGATGATTTTTAACAATATCGGTTACATCCAGTTGGTGATATTGCACCTTAGCATCAAAGGCCAGTTCGCCTGCCACATAAGCCTTTTGCCCCACCTGGTGGATCAGCGCTTCCTTAGCATCCAGCAGCGGGGCGTTCTTCCAGTTCAACTTCGCGGCATTTAAACCAGTGCCGGGGATAGCATATACATGCAGGCGATAGGCGCCCTTGTCATCATTTACCTTGCCGTTTACCTTTAACAGCACCCGCTTTGCACTGGCAATATTATTGGTATTGAAATCGATATAACTAACTTCATTCTTCGCCGGTTCGGCAGCGTTAAGCGCTACGCCAAGGGTTTTGGCGACGCTGTAGTTTCTGGTGCTGTTCGCGCCACCGCTTACCATGGCATCTGCCGAGGCATAAATTAGTTTTTGCGCCGGGGCATTAAGCGGGATAGTCAATAGGGTTACGCTTTGCGGGGCTAAAGTGATATCGATACTTTTATCTGTCTTGGTTTGATATACGCCGCTTACTTCGCCGTAGTATTTATCACTCACGGTCTCGGCAATTATGGGTGAGCCTGCCGCTATCTGCAAATCGCCCAAATTAATTTTTGTGTGATAGCTGAAAGCTCCGCGCTGCACCAGCCACATGTAATAGGTCTGCTGCGCGGTGTTGTAACTGGTGTAGGTGTCCAGCCCGGCATCGTTTACCGATGCTTCTGTTTTCAGCAATGGCATTTCGTTTTTAAAGCCTTTGGCAAACAGGTGCACCACCTCGCCGGTACGCTGAATACCTGAGATATTAAAATCAGGCGTTTCCGATGGGCCATCACCCTTTGCAAAGAGTTTGATCTCACGCACTTTCAGCACGCCGGGATCAGTGCTTGTCCAACGCACCTTATCGGTGGTGATGGCCTGCTTAAAGGTTACGTAATCCTGCACGTATTTAAAGCCTTTAACCGCCGTGCCGGGGATCTCCGTCCATTTACCGTTATCGCTATATTCCAGTTTAAAATTCTTTATCCTATCGGTCCCGGTAAAAACGCCGTATGATGAACCGGTGTAAACAACCGCGCTGCCGATGGCCTCCTTTTTGCCCAGATCTATTTCCAGCCATTTTGGCGCCGATGTACTATCCGAACGCCACATAGATTGATCGGTCTTGATGCCATCCGTAATATTTTTGGCGGGCCATGCGGCGTTATCCGACGATGCCCTTACTGGTTTGCCCTGCGCCAAATTGCGGTAGGCATCCTCCACAATCCGTTGCCCGTGCCAGGTGAGGTGGTGGCCCGATTTAATACCCTCGGTATAAGTGCTGCTGCTGGTATTGGCAAACTTAAAGGCCCACATGCCGTAGCCATTGTTCTTCATATTATTGGCATAAATGCCCGCCCATTCGGTAAACAGCGATGGCGAATCCATGGTCTCCTCCTTGTCAATCAGGTAAGCATTCATCCAGCGACCAATCTCGGTGAACACGATAGGCAGGGCATTGCCTTTAGGATGGTTATCAGTAATTACCTTACGGATATTATTAACGCGCGTGGTATATCCTGCTGCGGGTGAGTTATAGGAATGGGTGGAAAAGATATCGATCAGGTCATGATCGATGGTTTTGCCGTGGTAATCGGTGCGGATGGCTTTGCTTACCGCCGCCCACCAATCGGTATTTTGTCCGGCGGTAACCGGGCCAACAAAGCGGCCGTTCAGATTTTTGTGATACTGCTTATTCACATCGGCCACCGCACAATGGATGGCATCCGACACGATCTGCATCCCGGCTATCCATTGTTCCAATTTCATCGGACCGGAGTTCACGTGGTTTGGTTCGTTTTGCATGGCAAACATGCTGACATCACCCTGCTTGGCGGCGTGATAGGCCAGCGCGTAATAACGCTGCCATTGCTTCCATTTATTGCCCCAGGTGTCGTTAAAGTCGGTATTGTTCATTTGCAGCAGGGTTTCGATATGCAGGCGTTTCAGTTCGCTTAGCGTGTAATCAAACACCATGGCATTGGTGGATGAGGAATCCATTTTGGTGTAGAGCGGGTTCAGCGCGTCCCATTTAATAAAGCGGTTATGCTCGGGATTGACGCGCAGTTCGCTTTTGCGCTTATCAAACTCGTCAACGCTGTTCAGCGCCGCGTCCACCTGCACATCTTTTTCCGGCACGAATGAATTTAGCGTCGCCCATACTCTTACCGAATTCACCCCGGCGTATTCCAGCCAGCCGGATACATTGCTGCCCGGGAAGTAGTAGCCCTGGTTGTAACCTACATACTTCAGGCTTTTGCCCACCTCGGTTTTACTTACTTTAACGCTGATGCTTTGATCGGTCATTGGCCCGGCAGACTTTTTAATATCCGATGCCAGGTTTGGCGGGGCGGGCATATTTTTGGCTTCGGTACCCAAGGCTTCTACCTCCATCACGCTGATGGGTTCGCCGTCATCGCACACAAAGCGGATTTTGAAAGTGGTTACCGCCGGACTGAATTTGAACGAGGCCTTGGTCTGCCTGTTCTCCAAAACTTCGGTATTGGGAAAGTTGGTCCAGTTGGCATCGTCCCAATATTGCAGCCTGAAGTTTTTGGCGGAGAAGAAGCCCGCGGCCTGGATCTTTTCGTCGGCGGTCTTCTCGTTATCGGGGATACCGGTATAAACATTTACCTCGCTGATGGTGCAATACTTTTGCAGGTCGATCTCCAGAATATGTGGCGCGCGGCCATTGGCGCTCATCCATTTGGATTGTCGGGTGATGGTGCCGTCCACCGCGTTTTTGGCCGGGTGATTTTTATCCTCGGATGTAGCGGTAACGGGCTTATGCAAAGCCACATTTATTTGCTGCGCCGACGAGGTGAGCGCGCAATTCATCAATATTAAAAAACAGGAAACAGGCAGCAATTTAAGCTTCATTCTTCTTTAGGTTATAATTGGTGATGGTGCAGGGTAGCACTATATTAAGCAGCGCAAGATAGCAACCTGTGTACATGCGCACACGGTACAGATGGTTCACATATACCGTTTATTCGTATCAACAGCAAAAACGCGCTGTAAGCGAGCATGGGGCTTTTTCACTATAAATGTTTCATGGTGATGCAGCATTCTTCGGGTAAAGTTGTAAGATATGTCGGGTAGCGGGACGTGATTAGCTGTATACCTTTAGGCACCAATTTAAACACATGCCAACACCTTTAAAAACAAGATCGGGAAACAAAACCGGCACTATACTTATTGTAGCGCTGGTGATCATACTAATGGTGCTGTTTGTATTTAGCCTGGTGATATAAACCCTGGGGCACCGCCCCGAAATAACCAACATAAAAACCAATTTATTAAACAATTTGTATGAGACAATTCTATCAAAGATGGCTTATGCTGCTGGCGCTGTTTATCGCGTCTGTGGGCATGTTGCAAACCCCGGCCTATGCGCAACAGGGCATCCAGGTAACGGGTATGGTGATCGACAACACCAATCTGCCGCTCATCAGCGTAAGCATTACCGTGAAAGGGAAAACCGGCGGCGTGGTTACCGATGTTAACGGTAAATTCAGCATCACCGTTCCTAACGAGCAGGCCGTACTGCAATTCACCTACGTGGGCTACGTTACCGAAACGCGCACCGTTGGCAAAACCCGCCAGTTTAACATCACCATGGCATCCGATGCCAAGGGACTGAACGAAGTGGTGGTGGTAGGTTACGGTACGCAAAAGCGTAAGGACATTACCGGTTCGGTATCATCCGTAGATCCGAAGCGTTTGGAGAATATGCCGAACACCAGCTATATCCAGGCGCTGGAGGGATCGATCCCCGGTCTTGCGGTTACTTTAAATACAGCAGGCGCCGAGGGCAACAGCAACAGTGTGATCATCCGTGGCCGCAGGTCTATCTCGGCCAGTAACGACCCGCTGATCATTTTAGATGGGATCCCTTATAATGGTTCATCATCTGACATTAACCCGGCCGATATCGCTACCATGGATATCTTAAAGGATGCATCGGCAGCGGCCATCTACGGTTCGCGCGGTGCTAACGGCGTTATCCTGATCACTACTAAAAAGGGTGTTACCGGTCCGCCATCTATCTCGTACGATGGATCGTACGGGATCCAGAAGCTGGGCAAACTGCCGCAATTATTCACCCCCGATCAGTTTTACGACTTTAAGAACGCCCGCTATCCGGGCATCATGACCGCATCCGAGCAGGCCATTCACGATTCGGGCAATTACCCTGATTATTTTAAAATGGGTACCCGTACCGGTGGTCGTAATAACCATAGCCTGTCTATCCGTGGCGGCGGCAATAACTCGCGCTTCTTTGTATCGGCCAACTATCTTAATGTAGAGGGTGTCACCATAAACGATAATTTTAAACGCATCACCACCCGCGCCAATGTGGATGTGGATGTAACCAAATGGCTGACTTATGGTACCAGTACATCATTAAATTATGATGACCGCAGCGGCCTTAACCCAACCATTACCGGCGATGGCAGCATTTACAGCTTTAACCCGCTGACCACCGCTTATAATGCCGATGGCTCGCTGACCATTTATCCATGGCCTGAAAAAACCGCCTGGGCAAACCCGCTGTCGCCTACGCTGGCTAATAATTCAGATCATACTTATTCGTTGTTCACCACCAACTATGCCGTGGTTAAACTGCCGGTACCGGGCTTGCAATACCGCATTAACACTGGTGTGCGCTACTCATCGCAAAACAACTACACCTATTATGGCCGCAATAGCAAGCGCGGTTTAGAGGCCCTGGGCGAGTTAAACAAAAGCGACAACCTGGGCACCGACCTTACCTTTGAGAACATTATCGATTATAACCACAGCTTTGGCAAGCATACCATATCGTTCACCGGTTTGTATAGCTACGAGAGCAATGTATCTACCAATAATACCCTGAACGCACAGGGTTTCCCTAACGATGTGCTGACCTATTACCAGGCTAACCAGGCCTTGCAGGTGCTGCCATCAAGCAGCTACTCTAAGCGCGCGCTGGTATCGCAAATGGGCAGGTTAAACTACTCGTACAACAGCAAGTATTTACTTACGTTGACCGGTCGCCGTGATGGGGCCTCTCCTTTTGGCGATGACCGCAAATACTCGTTCTTCCCATCGGCAGCCCTGGCCTGGAATATCAGCAGCGAGGATTTTATGTCGAAGGTAAAAGCGATATCGAACCTAAAACTGCGCCTTTCATACGGTAGCAATGGTAACCAGGCCGTATCGCCGTACAGCACCTTTGCAAGGCTTGCAAACGCTGCTTACATTAACGGTACCACTACCGCTGCTGGTTATATTCCTAATAAGCTGGGCGACAATACCCTGCATTGGGAAACCACCGATTCGTTTAACGCCGGTTTAGATATCGGTTTATGGAATGGCCGTGTTACCGGTACCATCGACGTGTATTCGGCTAAAACGCGCGACTTGTTGCTGGCCCGTTCCATCTCTACCGTTACGGGTGTAAACAGTATTGTACAAAACATTGGTAAAACTGCTAACAAGGGTATCGATATCGGCATTAACAGCGCCAATATTAAGGGAGCAGACTTTAGCTGGAGCAGCAACGCTACCTTTAGCCTTAACCGCAACAAGATCGTCGATCTTTATGGTAATGGAAAAAACGACACGCTCAACAACTGGTTCATTGGCCAGCCTATAAACAATAACTTTGCTTATAAATATGGTGGTGTATGGCAAACTACCGACGACCTGACCAAATCGCCACAACCAAATACCAAGGCGGGTTTTGCCAAGGTGGTTGATGTGAACGGCGACGGCAAGATCACTCCATCCGACCGTACTTTGCTGCCAAACGTTGAGCCTAGCTTTACCTACGGTTTAGGCAACACCTTTACTTACAGGGATTGGTCGTTTTATATTTTTGTTAATGGCGTACAGGGCGTAACCAAGGATAATGGTACGCTATCTGATAACGTGAACACCGAGGTGGAGAAGAACACCTTTGTTAAAAACTATTGGACACCTACCAACCCAACCAACGATTATTTCGCTAATGCCAACCAGGTGACCGGCTATTTGCCCAACATTTATAACGTGCACATTTTCCAGAACGCCAGTTATTTAAGGGTTAGGGATATGTTGCTGTCTTACTCGTTGCCCAAGGCCTTGCTAAGCAAGGTAAAGATCAGCAGGCTGAAGATATATGCCGAGGCCCGCAACCTGTTCACCGTTACTCCATGGAAGGGTTTCGATCCTGAACTGAGCGACCAGGCAGGTGGTATACCGCTGCAAAAAGAGATCATTTTTGGTATTAACGTAAGTTTATAATCACTACAAAGAGCATTACAATGAAACTATATCATAAAATAGGCCTGGGAGCCTGCCTGCTGGCTTCTATGGCATCCTGCAAAAAATCATACCTACAGGAAAGCCCGCCCAATATTTTAGTGGCCGATAACCTGTTTGCCAATTACGATGGTTATCAAAACGCGTTGAACGGCCTTTACTACGAAGTGCGCCGCAGCCGCTCGGGCGTTACCACCAGCGACCCGGTGAACGATATGATGTTCGAGATGAACGTGATAGGCGTGGATAATGGTTACGGAAACTACGTAACCGCTAATACCGAGGGTATATTTAACTCGTGGGGGGCGTTGAATAACGCCGGCCAGGGCTATTACAGCAAAACCTGGGCATACCTTTACGAGACCATCAATTCGGCCAACACCATTATCGACCGCTCTGCAGCCAGCACCGTTTTAAGCGATGCGCAGCGCAATTCGGTACAGGCCGAAGCACGCTGCATCAGGGCATGGGCTTATCGCCATCTTACTTATTTATGGGGCGATGTGCCGCTGCAACTACACGAATCGACCGGTGAGAATGTACGGACCGATTACGACCGCACCCCTGTGGCTACCATCCACAATCAAATGAAGGCCGACTGGCAATTTGCCGACCAATACCTGCCGGTTACCAGCAGCAACAACGGCAAACTGATAAAAGGTGTAGCCGAACACTACCTGGCCGAACTTTACCTGGCCGATAACAAGCCGGATTCGGCTAAGATCTGGGCACTTAAGGTAACCACCAATGCTAACTACAAACTGGTTACCGCGCGCTATGGCGTAAATGCCACCAAGCCCGGCACCGCATTTACCGATATGTTTTTAGATGGCAACTCCAATCGCAGCGAGGGTAACACCGAAGCGCTGTGGGTGTTGCAAAACGAACTGAACGTAGTGGGCGGCGAGGGCAATAACATTATGCGCCGCTATTGGGTTAACCGCTACTACTCATTAACCGTTAAGGGTACCGATAACAAAACCACCAGTCCATTTGCGCCAAGTGCCGATTTTGGTGGCCGTGGTATCGGCCGCTTAGGGCCAACTAAATGGGCGTTCAGCATTTACGATGCTACCGATGACCGTGGCGGCGATTTTGCCTGGAGGTTCTCATATGCCATCAACACTAACCCGCCTAAGGGCTATGTATTAGGCCAGGTGGTTCCGGTTGACCGTACCGCTACCGAAAAAGTGAGTAATCCCAACTACCCTAATACCCGCAAATGGGATTATACCAGTCCGCTGGATGTAAATGGTTCACAAGGTTATAACGATCAGATCTACCTTCGTGCGGGCGAAACCTACCTGCTGCTTGCCGAAGCCGATTTTAAAACCGGCGACTTGCAAGGCGCTGTAGACGCGATAAACGCGCTGCGTAACCGGGCGCACGCCACTCCGGCTACCCTGGCGCAGATCAATCTCGATTTCATTTTAGACGAACGTTCAAGAGAGTTATTCACCGAGGAGGACCGCCGTTACACTTTGCTGCGCACCGGTACCTGGTTAACCCGCACCAAGGCACACAACGCGTTGGCCGGGGCAACCATCACCACGCGCGATCAGTTGCTGCCTATTCCGCAAGACGTGATAGATGCCAACCTGACCAAAAAATTCCCGCAAAACCCGGGTTATTAATTGGCTAAAGCAGATATTTATAGAAAAATAAAACGATGCCCAGATTTAAAAGAACCGCGCTTGTGCAGATCATTATATTATTCATCGCGATAACGGCAGGGCGCGCCCAAAACACCCCCGCCCAACCGCTTGATCTGTACATACTGATAGGGCAAAGTAATATGGCCGGGCGCGGGCCAATTACAACTGAAATAGCCAACGAAAAGGACAACCGCGTTTACATGTTTACAAAGGATAAGCAATGGGTGACAGCCAAACACCCATTGCATTTCGACAAGCCGTCGGTTGCCGGCGTAGGCCCAGGGTTAACGTTTGGTTTAACAATGGAGCAATCCAACCCTCAACATCTAATTGGTTTGATCCCATGCGCGGTAGGTGGCACCCCCATCGAACACTGGGTACCCGGGGCCTACGACCAGGCCACCAAAACCCACCCCTACGATGACGCCGTTGAACGCATTACCGCAGCCATGAAGTACGGTACCGTAAAAGGCGTTATCTGGCACCAGGGCGAATCGAACAGTAGTCCTGAAAAAGCAAAAGACTATTTAGCTAAGCTTATGGAACTGATCCAGCGTGTACGCACCTTGGTTGGCAACCCTAACCTGCCTTTTGTAGTTGGCGAATTGGGTCGTTACCGCCCTGCTTACGCTAATATCAACACCCAACTGGCTAAGCTGCCGGCTACGGTGCCTTTCACTGCCCTTGCCTCGTCAGAGGGGTTGGTGCACAAAGGCGATACCACCCATTTTGATGGCCCATCCGCGCAGGAAATGGGCCGCAGGCTGGCGCAGCAAATGTTAAAGGTGCAGGGGCAGGTTAAGAAATAGTATTTTAAGCATCTTCCTACACAAAACATCAATAAAAAAGCAGCGGTGGGTTTTCAGTCCCACCGCTGCTTTTTTTGTTGATCCCTTTATCAACCGTAGAGACACGATACTTCGTGTCTCTATTTAATATGTAGGGAGACACGAAATATCGTGTCTCTACGGTTATGTAATCTTATCTTTTCCCAAACGCCGTCTCTAATACCACCGCGCGCCTGTCGCCGGTAAAGGTCATATTAACGATATCCGAATTTACCGGGGCTTTGATAAACACCTTATCGCCGGGTTTTATCGTTTGCTTCACCCCGGGCAGGTTGTTCACTTTTATTTTGATACTGATGGGTTCATCGCCCGGGTTCCACACCAGCGAGGTGGACATGTTTTGCCCGGCCGGGATCCGGCACCAAAACCTGGCAGTCCCATCGGTAACGCTATCGGTTAGCATTTTGGGTTGACCGCCAAAGGTTTGTACATACGGTCCCCATGGACGGCGACCGTTAGCCACATATTGTATGCCCGGATGCGTATTGAAGCCCGCCCTGCTGCCGCCGGCCAGCTGGTAGCCCTCCCTGGTAACTACGATCGGCCTTTTGCTTACAAAATTATCGGGCAGGCGCGGTGTCGAGTTCACCAGGAAGCCGCTGTAGTAATCGGTTACGATGCCTTTTTCAGTCTCGTAATCGCCCCATATGATAGGGCCGGTAATGGCTTGATACAGCACATGCCCGGCATTGGCGCTGGTATAAGTAACCAGGTTCAGCAGCAACCTATCGGCAACAGGATCCAAGCCGGTACGGTTAAGCAGGTCCATTCCGCTTAATACAATGCTGCCCTTGCCGATAAACTGCTCGGCAACAGCGATAGCCTGCAAGCCCGAACCATAATTGCCAAGGATAGCCGTATTGCTTACCCCATCCCGGTTTTCCAGCGTGAAGCCATCCTTAACCGGGTAGATCTCGGGCATCCCCTTTTGGTTTTCGCTCCAGCCGGAATAATCAGAGAACACCCTTAAGTTCGCACGCGTAACCCCAGCAAACACCGGGTGATCTGGCCGTTCATAATTAATATAATATCCATTGCGCGGAGGGTTGGCCGATACCGGATATACCGGGTGATCAATATCAACCGTGCTGTTGGCCAGCTTGCTATCCAGGATCTTGTTTAAATTCAATCGATGCGCGCTATCCTGGCGAAGGCATAGGATTCGGCCACCCTTGCTGATGAAATCCTTAATGCTCGCGGCATTTTGCGCCAAGGCATTATCGGCAGCATTATCGCCAATAATTACCACCTTATTCAGCGGCAGGTTCTTCCACGATGTTAGGGGTCGCGATGGGATATTCAGCTTCTCCAGCGATGATTTTAATTTGCCGCCTTTATCGTATACCAGCACCTGCCTGTCCAGCACCGGGCTTTGCGGGATAAATTGCTTGCCCGAAATAAAGATATCGAAGAAGTTATGCGATACCACTTTACCACCCGACCACAATTCGCCGGTTAATTTATAATAACCGCTAGCCAAATTTACCGGCAGCTTTATCTGCAATTGCTTTTGCGCCGATGAATAGTAAGCAACATTGGGCATGGCGATGGTATCGGTATACACCAGCACGTGCGCTTTATCGCGCAACTGGCAGATCATCTTCAGGTCCTTCAGGTCTTCAAAATGTTCATCGTCATTTATTACGTGGGCAATCGGGTTAAACGTAGACCCGGCATATACGTTCTTGGTCCAGCATTCCCAGCTTAGCAGCACCGGTTGGTAGGAGATCTTCACCTGGTCGGTTACCGGTTTGGGGTGCATATCGCCAAATTTCTCTACCGTATCCCAGTTGTAAAAAAGGATGGTGAACGGGAATACACCGCTCAGATCATGATTTACGGCACGCAGTTGCCTGAATAGTTCCGTAGCATAGCGGAAAGTGCTACTCTGATGCTCATCAGCCAGTTTCGATTGCAGGCCTTGTTCAGCATGCCCCGTCCAGGCCAGTTGCGAGCTTGGGTTCTTGTGGGCTGGTGTTAAATTATACCTGCCATCCGGACCGGTATAATTACCCACGCACTCGGTAAAAGTAATGGGCTGATCGTGCTTGGGGAACGGAATGATCTTGGAGTTATCCCTGATATTAAGGAAAGTATAAGGCGAACTGTAATACCAGCCCCAATAGCGGTGGATATCGCAAATATCGCCCGCCTTGCCGTAGCCATAACCGGCGTTGGCAATATACACGCGGGTTTCATCCCACTTTTTTAGTTTATCATAAGCGTAAGCCAAAAACTTCTCCCAGGGCGCGGCGCGTGAACCTGCAAATGGCGTTTCGTTGGTCATGGCATATACCATCAAGCTGGGATGCTGCGCGATGGCGTGGAACTTGGTATTCTCGTACCAGTCTACCCCCCTGTCATAATCTTTAGGAAAGCCGCCGTCGGTCTCATCGCCAAACTGCTCCTTGCTGTCCACCTTTTCGCCACCGGCCACCTTGCCGCTGTAGTTGCCACCGAACACCATCATACCCAGTTCATCGCATACATCGTACCACTCTTCAGCATCGGGTATGCGGATGATGTTTACGTTGATGCTCTTCATATACCGCACATATTCCAGCGCGAAGGCACGGCTTTCCTCTATTTTGGCGGGGATGCCCCTGCCTGGCGGGTTGATGGCGATGCCGCGTAAAAATATGGGCTTACCGTTCAGGTAAAGGCTGCCGCCCCTCCGCTCAAAACTACGGAAGCCGGCGCGTTCCTTTAATTCATCCTGCAACTGCCCATTACTGTATTGCTGCAGGCTTACCTGGTACAGGTACGGGTTTGTCGGTTGCCACAGGATGGGCTTCAATCCGTTTACGGTAAAGGCCAGCTTGCCTTTTTTAATATTGATGGCTTCCGTTGGCTTCACATCGCCCTGCCATAATACATTGCCATCGGCAACTGACTTGATGACCAGCTTAAAGGTATTTTGGGCCGATGTTTGATAAGCGGCATCCACCTCCACACGGATATAATCCATCCCCGTAAAGGGAATAATGGCATAAGCGGGGGCTGGTTTAGCATAGCCGGCAAACGCGGTCATGCAGATCAGCCAAACAAAAAGGAGCGTTCTTTTCATCGTGTTAACGGTTGATGTTTTTATCCATGTTCTTGTAGCGCAGCATCGCTTCTGCAAAATAATAATCGGCATAGGTCAACGGCACATCGATCAGCGATCCCTTAGGGAAGTGGCCAACACTGTGCTTCAGCAGGTAACCGCCATTATCGCCGTTAACGGCCTTATAAGTTGGTGATGACAGTGTTTTGATGATGGTTTCGGCCACATCAATATAGCGTTTGGCGTTCGGTGCATCGTAGCGTGCCAGTTCGATCAGCGCCGAAGCGTAGATGGTAGCTGCCGAAGCATCGCGCAGGGCATTAGGTATGCCGGGCGCGCTGTAATCCCAATACGGTACCTTATCAGCAGGTAATGTTGGATTGCTGAGGATAAAGTTGGCGATGTGCCTGGCCTGCTCCAAATATTTGCGGTCCTTGGTTTCGCGGTACATCATGGTAAAGCCATACAGCCCCCAACCCTGCCCACGCGCCCATGCAGATTCATCGGCAGCGCCTTGAACAGTTTGTCTTTTGATCACCTCACCGGTCTCCGGGTTGTAATCAACCAAATGGTACGAGCTATAGTCGGGCCTGAAGTGGTTCTTCATGGTGGTATTAGCATGAGATATGGCGATCTTAGCATAAGTAGAATCGCCGGTGGCTTTAGTAGCCCACATCAGCAGTTCCAGGTTCATCATGTTATCAATGATCACCCTGAAATGCCCCGGCTGCGAACTCCACGACATGGTGCAGCCCACCTTTGGATTAAACCGCTTAGCCAGCGATTTCGCGCTGGTGATCAATACCTGTTTGTAGGCTTCGTTCGGCATCAGGCGGTTGGCCACGCCGTAGCTGTCGTACATCATAAAGCCAATATCGTGCGAGTCGATGGTTTGCATTGGCTCCATGTTTTTCAACCGGCGCACGCCTTCATTGTACAGGGCCTTATCCTTCAGATCGCTGTACAGGTAAAACAACGTGCCGGGGTAAAAGCCGGCCGTCCAGCCCTTGTTGGCCTGTGTTTTCCAGGTGCCATCGTGGTTGAACGACTCGGGCAGGCTATCGGCAGGCACGTGCTGCATCAAAACCTTGTATTGCTTATCGGCATCTTTAAAGTTTTGATCGATCAGCTTCAGGATCTCGGGCTTGGGTTTAAAGTTTTGCTTGTTTTGGGCATATCCCGTCAGCCCACTAAGCGTGGCGGCGGTGAGGACAAATAAGTGTTTGATTTTCATGTTTATGTTGGCTATTGATATTAAAGATTAATCTATCGCATGGTCGATGTGGATCTGCTCACCCTTCCAAACCTTGCGGGCGGTCCAGTCTTCGTCCTTACCTTGCCACAATGGGTCGCTTTCGGGCAGGCCAAGGATCAGGAAACCCTCCGAGCACAGGTACAGGCTGCCGGTAGAGATGTAATTTTCGCCGATATCAGGCTGGTGCCCGTAGATGCCGATCTGCATCCAGCCATTTTTATCGAAGGTATTGGGCGCTTCTACCTGGCGCTTGATCATGGTGTACAAGGCTGCGCGCACCTGCTGGGGCTTCACCTCTTCGGGCAATTCGTGCATCATGGCCACCATCGATAATACCTGGAACGCCCCAAACCGGTAAGCCAGCGAACGGCCGATGGGTGGATAAGTACCCTCGGGCGATATCAGGCGCTCCTGCACGGCGGCGTAGCGTTTAATATGGGCTAATGCCAGATCGTAATCTTTTTTCCTGGCGGCTTCCTCATCGCTCCAAACTTTCAACACGCCCACCAGCATGGGTTGAATTACGAAGCTGTTATAATAATCCCAATGGAAGTTTGGCCCATCGCCATAAGCGCCATCTCCTTTGTACCAGGAAATCAGGTGTTGCTTCACGGCATAATCCATGCGCATTTTATCGCCGCTTTTATCAAACTGCTGCAGGGCGGCTTCGATAGTGCCGCTGAACAGCAGCCAGTTACTGTACGATGGCTGGATCACCCGGCTGGATTTCAGCGCGGCGATCACATTGGCCTTAGTGGCCGCATCCAACTTATCCCAAATCTGGTGTGGCGAGCGTAGTAACCCCTGCGCAAAGAATGCGGCATCCACCACCGGCTGGCGACCATCAAAAAAATTCATAAAATCGGCCGCTTTAGGGTCGGTGGCATTGTGGATACAGGTGATGGTTAGCTTGATATACTTCTCCCGCAGTTTCCCTTCGGGGGTATTATCGGCACCTAATTCCAGCCAGGGGGCCATCCCGGCATATAATCGACCAAACGCCTCCAAATGCGTACTGTACACGCGGTCTTTAGAAACCTTAGCCTCTACAGGCATGGTCTTCTTTAATTCATTTTTGCTCAGGGCGCTCAGCACCGGATCGGCAATGCGGGTTAAGGCCGATACCAAATACGCGCGTTCGGCTTTACCGCCGGGCAGCGGGGTGTCCTGCGCAATGGCATTCCCGCTTAGGGTTAAGGCGGCCATGAAGCCGGTAAAAAGATATTTATATTTCATTTACAGGTATTATATATGTTTAAAATTGAGTTTCACCAGGTAGATATCGTTGCTGCCGGTCGCGTAGCTTTCGGTGTACACGCCATTCCTCACGGTTATTGTACTGCTTTTTACCGCCTTGCCCGATGACAGTTGCTTCAGTTCGGCAACCTGCTGAGGGTTGATGTACGATGGCCTGCCCCAGGCGGTATATTGCGTGCCGGGGTCGTTTGATTTATAGCCTGTTTTATAAACTTCTATGGTGTAGGTGCCGTTGGCGAGGTTGCTTAGCTTCAACTGCACTTTACGTGTGGCAGCAGGCGGCTGATCTTTAATAAAGTATCCCTGGTCAAAATCCTTACCGGTTTCGGGGAACGTAAAATCCCAAAACAAGGCCTGCACATTTTTATTGCTTTTGCAAATGATGGATTCCGGGTCGCTGTTCTTCAACTCGGTCGCGCCTAATTGATTGAGGTATTGATAGGCAAAATACGTAGGCTTTTTAATGCTTTGCAGGTTTACCAAGCCAAAACCACCATGGAACGGCGTCAACGCCGGACCGGCTTCTTCAAACACATCGGTAAACGTCCAGTACGACATGGAGTTGGCCCAGGGCATGGCCTTTTTTAGCACATGCAATACAAAGGCGGCGTTTTGGTAGCTGTCGTGAATAGGATCGTGCGATGATGGCGAGGTATTCCACTCGGTAACGTGAAATTCGGCATTTTTAAACGGCGATGCGCTGATATGCTGGCGGATGCGCTTCACATCCTTAGCTACCGAATCTACATCCGGCTTCAGTTTCTGCTTCTTGGTGCCAAATTCATCCAGTACGGAGGTAGTGGCATAATCGTGCGTCGAAACAAAATCAACCGGCACCTTATGCTGATCGCAATAACTTAAAAACTCTCCTATCCATTTCATAGCCGAGGTTGCCGGGCCACCTATCCTGTATGTGGGCGATACGCCTTTTACAGCCCGCGCAGTATGCTCATACAGTTCAAAATAATCGGCCTGCGTACCGGCAAAGAAGCCGCCCAGATCGGGTTCGTTCCAAACTTCAAAGTACCATTTCTCTACCTCGGCCTTGCCATACCGCTCCTGTAAATGGGTTACCAGCTTGCTGATCAAGCCATCCCACAACTCGTACGATTTGGGTTTGGTTACGTTCCCCTTCCACCAAAAAACGGTTTTGGTGCCGCTGGCCATATCGGCCGGCATAAAACTGAGTTCTACAATAGGCCGCAGGTGCACGCTTTGCAGAAAATCGTACAGCGCATCAATATACTGCCAGTTATAGCTGGCCTTACCCTCCTTATCTACCGAATACACCCGCATATCATCGTGCAGTAATCCGTGGAAGCGGATATATTTGAAGTTGAAATCCTTTTGCACCATGGTTAGTTGCTGCTGCCAGTCGGCGCGCAGCCCCTCGTTGGCGCGACCGGCGCCGATGCATTCGTTAAACACTGAAGATCGTTTACCGGCTTCCTGCTTCATATCGGCATGGATAGTACGACCGGTAACCTGCGCGCTGGCGCAAAGGCCGGATAGCAAAAGGCTGGCTAAAACAACAAAATTGACTCTCATAAATAAATACGGGACAGGGCCTGTAAATTGGTTTTCTGAATGGCTGCAATGTAGCCGATAATCCGAAGCAGGAGGCAGGTCAAATGAAGCAGATATGTATTATAAAATGAACTATTAGCCGGTTTTGAAGCGAAAACTTGTATCGCCGTGTATCATTATACCCGTAAGTTTGAAATAAACTTACTGCCGATGCCCGGGACGATTACCTACTTTAGCATCACCAATAAAACTGATAGATCTACCATGAAGAAGACTTTCTACTCCCTCCTATTACTGATCGCGTTTTCGCTTCTTATCGCCAACAGGGCCGACGCAAAAATTAAACTGCCGGGTATTTTTGGCGATAACATGGTATTGCAGCAGCAAGCCCAGGATAAGCTATGGGGATGGGCTGGCGCGAACGCCATGGTGAATGTCACTACCGGCTGGGACCACAAAGCCTACCATACAAAAGCCGATGCGCAGGGGAACTGGAAGATAACGGTTAGCGCTCCGAAAGCTGGTGGACCATATCAAATCGCGTTTAACGACGGCAGCCCGCTTACGCTTAAAAACGTAATGATCGGCGAGGTGTGGTTTTGCTCGGGGCAATCGAACATGGAAATGGCGCTACGGGGAAACTCATCGCCGATATTGAATGCCGCTGAAATTATCCTGAATGCTGATAATCCACAATTGCGCCTGTGCACGTTCCATACTGCCAATTCGTTAACGCCGTTGACAGATGTGCAGGCCCAATGGAATGAATCGACCTCAGAAACGGCGCGCAACTTCAGCGCTATTGCTTACCAGTTTGGGGCGATATTGCAAAAGAAGCTGCATGTACCGGTTGGGCTGATCGTATCGAGCGTTGGCGGCACGATGATAGAAAGCTGGATGAGTAAAGGTAGCCTTGCGGCCTTTCCCGAAGTAAAGGTACCGCCGACCATTCTTGATACCGTTAAGCAGCCATGGAAATTACCTACCGCTCTATTTAACGGTATGGTGGCCCCGGTGCTGGGCTTCAATGTTAAAGGCATTATCTGGTACCAGGGCGAAAGCAACCGCCACGAACCGCAGCTGTATGGCAGGCTGTTCCCGGTTATGGTAGCCGATTGGCGCAAGCAATGGGGACTGGGTGATATTCCGTTTTATTATGTGCAGATAGCGCCATTCGGTTCTACAGATAAAACCCGTAGCGGGCCACTGCTGCGTGAAGCACAATTAAAAGGCATGGACGCGATACCCAACTCGGGCATGGCATCAACCATGGATGTGGGGATGGAAAAATTTATCCATTATATGAACAAGACCCTGCCCGCGCAAAGATTGGCCTATTGGGCATTGGGCAAAACCTACGGTATAAAAGGGATTAATTACCTTGCCCCCGCCTACAAAAGTATGGAAGTAAGCGGCGATAAGATTACGGTAACGTTTAACAATGCCCCCTATCTCACCACTTATGAAAAGCCATCTTTAACCCTATTTGAAGTTGCGGGTGCAGATAAAGTATTCCATCCTGCAAAGGCTACCATAAAAGCTAATCAGGTGGTACTGCAAAGCGATAAGGTATCAGCCCCGATTGCCGTGCGCTATGCCTTTAAAGAATATGTAATGGCCGAGCTGTATAATAACGATGGCATCCCGGCATCATCATTCCGTACGGATAATTGGGACGATGTGCGGTAATTTGTGTAAACTATAGCAAAAAGAATATCGAATAAAGTTCCCTGCCCAGCCGTCCGCGTAATATTTTCAGGGTCTTTTTTATTTGGGTGGCTACCGTGTGTTCGGATATGTCCAGACGTTCGGCTATTTGCTTGTTGGTGAGGTATTCCTTGCGGCGCAGGTCGAACACTTCCTTCATGCGGGGTGGCAGGGCCTGTATTTCCCGCTCAATAACACGGGCGATATCCTTCTCGCGTACCTGGTAATCGGTATCGGGTAGGCCCTGGTCCAGTAATTGTTGCACCCCCTCCACATGCCATTGGGAAATATCCTTATGCCTGAAAATATTCAGCACCTTATTGAGTACGCAGCGGTAAAGATAGCCTGAAAGGTTACTTTCTACCGCGCATGCGCCCCGGTTGGCCCACAGGTTGGCGAAAACTTCCTGTACTACATCCTTAGCCTCGTCAATATCCTTTAGTTTTTTATGGGCGTAGATGATGAGCAACTTACTGTTCCGCACATAAATCTCCCTGAACGCGTGCTCATCGCCATCGCGCATCGCGGCTATCAGTTCAGCATCGGTTAGTTCAGTGTACAGGCTCATTGGTTGTGGGCGATGACGCCGCGATATGTAACAGTATACAATTTCGCAGTCAGTCTATCAAATATCAATAATTCTTTGGCTTGAAACCAACATTGCCGTATAAAATTTTGATTACAATCGATGTCAATATTTTATTATGTATAGCTTCGTTTTAAGCAATTAGGAGACTGTCATCCTGAATTCGGCCTTTACATTAAACGATATTGTCATTGCGAGCGATAGCGCGGCAATCCCATAGGATGATCGGCTGTGTTTTTATTAACGTTAGTCTGCTCATAGCCGCAGGGGCCTACTACTTTTTTCTTGAAAAAAAAGTAGCAAAAATTCAAGACAGCAAAAATGCTTCCTTTGCCGCACAGTCCTTTGCTGTCGAAAAAACAAACATGTCATCACGATTATCATTCCACCACCGTAAAAGAACGCGACAACGTTATCCTTGTAGTTAACTGCGGCCGGTCGGAATTACCACCTATCAGCAATCTGAAACCGCCCTTTTCGGCCACACGCTTATAATTTTGGTCGATCAGGCTTAGATCGGCTGCGGTCAGATCGAAGGTTATTTGCTTTTCCTCACCGGCTGCCAAATGTACCCGTTGAAAGCGCCTCAACTGTTTATTAGGTACCACTACGGAGCTTACCTCATCTTTAACATATAATTGCACCACCTCATCGCCATCCCGGCTGCCTGTATTTTTAACTTTAAAGGATACTTTCACCAAAACATCGTTAGCGTTTTCTGTTACTTTAGTTTGCGCATCTGTATATTGAAAAGCGCTATAACTTAAGCCATAGCCGAAGCTGTAAAGCGGTTTGGCGCTGCCTTCTACATAATCGTGATGCGAACCGTTCTGGTAGCTGTAATATACCGGCAATTGCCCCACCGACACCGGGATGGAAACCGGTAGCCGGCCCGCGGGATTATAATCGCCAAACAACACATCGGCCACGGCATTGCCGCCCTGTTGGCCCGGATACCAGGCATTAATAATGGCCGGAATATTAGCCGCCGCCCAGTTGATATTAAGCGGGCGGCCTTCTATTAGTACCAGTACAACGGGTTTACCCGTTTTGGCTACGGCCTGCAGCAGTTGCAATTGCCGCCCCATCATGTCCAGGCTCTCGCGATCGTACCCCTCACCGCTTTCCATGTCGCTTACGCTTTTATTGTTCACCACGGCGGCGCCGGTAGCCTGGTAGTTGGTTTTAAAATCGCGGGCGCTCGATCCACCCAATACCACTACCGCCACATCACTTTGCAAAGCGGCCTCTACGGCTTTGGCAATATCATTTTGCGTAGTATCCCTAATGGCGCAGCCTTTTACATACCTTATGTTAGCCGATGCCGGTAACTTGCTGCGGATACCCTGCAATACGGTAACAATATTATCATCGGGCTGCGGGGCCGTATAATCGCCCAATTGGTTATACATATTATCGGCATTAGGGCCGATAACAGCTATGCTTTTAATGGCTTTATTAAGGGGGAGCAGGTTTCGCTCATTTTTCAAAAGGATGATCGATTCATCGGCCACCTTACGGGCTAAAGCCACAGCCTTTTCATCTCTAACCTGTGCTTTTGCTATCTCGGCATCTACATAAGGGTGTTCGAACAAACCCATTTCAAATTTCAGCTTCAGGATACGACCAACGGCTTCGTCGATGCGGGTCATTTTTACCTGTCCGCCTTTAATGGCTTTTAACAGGGATGTTGCATAAGTGTTACCACCCAAATCATTATCTAAACCGGCGTTGATGGATAGCGCGGCGGCATCGGCCTCTGTTCCGGCCACATGGTCGGCACCGGTAGCCCCGCTGATGCTGTTCAGATCGGATACCACAAAACCGTTAAATCCCCATTGCTTGCGCAGCACATCATTAAGCAGGTAAGTGTTGCTGCTGCATGGGATGCCATCAATAGAGTTATAGGCCGTCATTACCGACAGCGCCCCGGCCTTTACCGCGGCCTTAAAGGGTGGCAGGTAATTTTGCATCAAGGCCCTTTGGCCAAGGTTAACCGCGCCGCCGTTATGGCCACCCTCGGGTACGCCATAAGCTGTAAAGTGTTTTAATGTAGCAATGATATTGGTCCCGCTGCCGATACCCTTGCCCTGGAAACCCCGAACCACTACTTCGCCCATGCTGCCATTCAGGTAGGTATCCTCACCATAAGTTTCCTCCACGCGCGACCAGCGTAGCTCGCGCGCCAGGTCAAGGATCGGTCCGTAGCCAATATGCGCGCCCTGCAGGCGGGCTTCCTTAGCAATGGTGGCGGCCATTTCCTGTATCAGGCCGGTATCCCAGGTGCTGCTTTGCCCGATGGCCGTAGGAAATACGGTTGTGCCGATGGCCATATGACCGTGCGGGCATTCCTCGGCAATAAATACGGGGATTTGCAGCCGACTGTGCTCAATAGACCATTTTTGCAAGGCGTTGGTGGCTTTGGCTGCAAGGTATGGGTTCAGGCCGTTCTCTAATGTCTTTTTAGTCCAGGGGTCGGCGCGCAGGGTGCCCCATAACATGCCGATATGTTGCGTGGCGATGGCTTTCTTAAACTCCTCCGAAGCGTTTACCTCGTCGCCATTCTTCTCATACATCGGCCAGCCCAACAAGGTTGACAACTGGCCGATCTTCTCGTCAAGCGTCATCCGCGAAACCAGGTCTTTTACCCGCTGCGCTACCGGGGCATGGGCGTTTTTATATACGGTGATATTTTGCTGCGCCCATAATGGGGTGCCTGCACCTGCAAAGAATGCGAGTACAGCAACATAAAGAAAGCTGTTTCTTATCATTGATCAGGCTTGTAACAGGTGCGGCTTTTCCTGGTATATCTTCCACAAAAACTCGCCGAAAATGGTATTGCACCAGGCAAACCACGAGCGGGTGAAGGTTTCAGGTTTGTCCTTATTGAACGATTCGTGCATGAAGCCGCTGCCCGCGCTGCTTTTGATCAACATGGTGAGGCATTGCTTTATCTCCGCGTCGTTATTGCTGGTTAAGCCGCGCGTGATGATGCTAAGCGGCCATATCATATCGGGCCTGCCCACGTGTGGGCCGCCAATGCCTTCAAAGTTGGCGCTTTTATAGTAGTACGGGTTGTGTGCTGATAACACAAATTTGCGCGTGTTCTGGTAGATCGGGTCGGTAGCTTTTACCGCACCCAGGTATGGCAGCGATAACAGGCTGGGCACGTTGGCATCATCCATCAGGTTCACATTACCAAAGCCATCCACCTCAAAGGCGAAGATCTTGCCGTAAACCGGGTGCTGTACAATTGCGTATTGGTATACCGCTTTTTCAATACGCAGGGCCATTGCCGTTAGTTTGGCGGCAAAAGCACGGTCGTTAAATATGGCGGTAAACATTTCGGCCATCTGACGCAGGCTTACCACGGCGAACAGGTTTGACGGGATGAGGTAAGCGTATAGTGTAGCATCATCGCTGGGGCGGAACATGGAGCAGATCATACCCGTTGGTTTTACCGGGAAGCCGTAGCCGCCCAGTGGCAAGGTATCGGTAGGCGTGCTGGTATTGCGTTGAAATTTATACGGCCCCTGGCCATGCTCGCGCTGCTGTACGGTAAAGGTATCGTAAATCAGTTCCACAGCGCTTTTCCATTGCGCGTCGAAAGGCTGCTTATCGCCGGTCATTTTCCAGTAATGATAGGCCAGGCGCATGGTATAGCAAAGCGAATCTACCTCCCATTTGCGTTCGTGTATGCCTGGCTTCATTTGGGTATGGTCGCTGGCCCACTCGCTTTTTTTGTTGGGGTCATCATAAAAAGCATTCGCATAAGGATCCATCAGCACATAACGGGCCTGGCGGTTGATGATACCGGCAACCAGTTGCTTCAGCTTTTCATCCCTTTTCATAAACTGCAAATACGGCCATACCTGCGCCGAACTATCGCGCAGCCACATGGCGTCGATATCGCCCGTGATGACATAGGTATCCGGCTTGCCGTCCTTCATGTTGAAATTAACGGTGGTATCCAGCGTATTGGGCAGGCAATTGTTAAACAGCCAGGCCAGTTCTTTATTACCGGCACGCTTCTGGAACGCTACGATAGCCTCCTCAACAGCCGGGCTGCTGAATTTGCGTTTTGCCCCGGGGATGCGCACCGTGGGGTACACCGCATCGGCAAAAGCCAGTTGCTTGTTTAACATTAAACCCGCGCCAAGCATAGTGCCACTGCGTATAAATTGCTTCCTGTTCATCATTTTTTTATTTCTATCCGCTTAACCCTCCCTGCGTGATCTTCTATAGTCAGGTATGGCAGGACCGTGGATACAATTGGTTTATAATCGATGGTAATGGTCTTTATTTCGCCCGGTAATACCGAAAAGTAATTATCCTGGTAAAACGCAGGCAATATACGCTCATGTGTTTTACCATCCAACACCGATACCCGGTTGAAGAAGCTTACCGGTGCATTTTTAGGGTTTGTACAGCTTACCGCCACCTTGCCCCTGCCAATGTTTTTCGCAGTGATCTTCATGGCCGACGCAGGCAGTTCATTTAATCCCGAGTAAACACCTTTTTCATCCGGATACCAGTAAAAGTTATTACTGATCAACTGCCCGTGTTCATCGGTCAGTTGCAGTGACAGGAACGAGCCTTGCTTAGCGCTAAGCTCGGCAACCTGTTTCTTAATATCGATGATGTTTTTGTACGATGTGGCGTCCGCTTCAATACTTTGCTGCGCTAATACGGTGGCCTTGCCCTGCATATCGTACGAGCGGACCAGCAAGTGCAGATTTTGCTTCCGCGCGAAACCATTATTCACCAGCATCACCATACCTGTAGTGGCGTTGTACATTACGTGCAATTGCTCGCTACCTGAACGCAGGCCGAATAAACAAGCATTGGGGTCGAGGTAATAATCGTACATCTGCCCGCGGGTGGCGGTCCATGGGTTTTGGGTTTTCCAGATGATGACGCCGGTATACCAATCCCACATATGCGAACTGAAGCCTTCCATCAGTCCGCGGTACTGATCGTAATTAACCAGTTGCGCTTTACGGGCAAAATCGGCCACGTCCTTCGGTTTGCCGTAGGGTGCTATAAATTCGTTATAGCCCACATCCAAATAATGATGATAATCCCAAACCGAATCTACCTTTTCTAACCTTGCCTTAGGCTGACCCGGCGTAGGACCTACATATTCGGGAGCGATCAAATCTTCTTTCGGTATAAACCGTTTTAACGATTCAATATCGCCCAAACCCACCGAACCAACTTCTGAGTTAAACGGATAGGTGCGTTTATCCCAAAAGGTGGAGATATGCTGGATGCCGTAAGGCCCATCGCCGTTGATACCTTTTTCGTTCTTCGACATCTCCAGCGAGTTGGAGAAATCGACAAACCAGCGGGTTCCATCCAGTTTTGGCATAATGCTGTCACGCAGGGGTTTCAGGATATCATCGGGCGGGGTGATCTCGTTACCGCCGCACCAAACGGCCAGTGATGGGTGGTTGCGCACCATCTTCACCATATCCGCCGCCGATGCCAGCCACAGGCCATGATCGTTAGGATATTTGCGACGTACGTCCTGGCTTTCCAGCTTCATGGGGTCCTGCCAGCGGCCATTGCAATCGCCCGACATCCACAGATCCTGGAAAACCAGCAGGCCATATTTATCGCAAGCGGCGTAAAACTCAGGCCGCTCCACCAGCGCGCCGCCCCAAACCCTGATCAGGTTTAGGTTCATATCGCGGTGATAACGGATCTCGGCATCGTAACGTGCTTTACTGAAGCGCAGCATGGCGTCGCTGATGATCCAGTTGCCGCCTTTTATAAAGATCTTTTGCCCGTTCACCGCTATCTCGCGGCTGCTGGTGGTGCTGTTCCAACTGGTTTGGATCTCGCGCACACCAATGTTAACAGTCTGGCTATCGCATAAGGTTTTCCCGTTCTCTAAAAAACTGATATGCAGCGGGTACAAGTACTGGCTACCATAACCCGACGGCCACCATAAGCGCGGGTTTTTAAGAGACAGGTCGGGCAGATTTATTTCAGAAGTGCTGTTAGCCTCCAGTTTAACCTGCTTGCTAACCTTTTGCCCGCCCATGGTATAAGTAAGCATCCCGCTTACCGGTTTGTCGCTGCTATTTGTCAACGAGGCAGATGCTTTAATCGTGGCCGGCGCCTGCGCGCCCTCCGGATTCCGTTTACCGCTCACCAGTGTAATAATATGCGGGTCGCTTAAACTTACCTTACCGGTGCGGGTCAGGCAAACCTTATCCCAGATACCGGTGTTCCGGTCGCGCATGGGGCGGATCCAATCCCAGCCGGCGGTGTATTGGGTAGATACGTTGCGGGCTATGGTACCATCGCCCCCCTGCCCGCCATTGGGGTTACCTACCGGATCGGGCGGGTAAACAATAACGGCCAAACGGTTATGCCCGTTTTTGGCTAATAAGTTGGTGATGTTAAAGTTCTTTCGCAGGAACATACTTTCGTATGGCTCGGTATTTACTTTCTTACCATTCAGGTAAATATCGCAACTGTAATTAATACCCCTGAATTTCAGCCAAATCTGTTGCCCATTGGCAGCAGGCTTCTCGTTAATATCCTTCACAAACCAGTAGGTGTAGTACTCGCGACCGGTGTCATATATATCGGGGATATGTTTATTGTTCATCCCCCAAAATGGATCAGGGACTTCCTTGTTGGCCAGCATGGTGGTCAGCACGGTGCCGGGTACCACGGCCTTTTTCCAACCGTTCAGCGAAAACCCCGGGTTAGATATCGCGGCGCCATCAACTTTAACCTTTGCGTGCGGCATGCAAACCCAGCCGCTGTTCAGCTCGTATTGTTGTTGCGCCGATGCGGCCAAAGGCAACAGGGCCAGCAATACAATAAATAGTTTTTTTGATAATGCGTTCAGCATTGTGCGTGTTCGTTTTGGGTAATAGTATCGGTTACGAGTGCGGCCATGCAGCAGGGGATACACCCCAGGTTGCCGATGGTTTAGCGCCCATTATAATGGTCATGTTGCCGCCTTTCATCACATCGGCATGCCTGATATACGATGGTTTATACGGCGCGCCGTTAAGATAAACAGTCTGGACGTATTTATTGGTTTTAGAATTATTTTTAATGCTGATGGTAAAATGCTTCCCGCCCGGTAAAGCGATCACGGCATTATCCACCAGCGGGCTGCCCAGCACGTAAGTCCCATTGGCCGGGTTTACCGGGTAAAATCCCATCGCCGAAAACACATACCAGGCCGACATTTGCCCCACATCTTCGTTACCAATAATGCCATCGGGTTTGTTGGTATAAAAGTTATCCATAACAAAACGCACCTTATCAGCGGTTTTATAAGGCTGGCCAACATAGTTATACAGGTAAGCAATGTGATGGCTCGGCTCGTTACCATGGGCGTACTGTCCTATCAACCCGCTGATATCGGGCGAGGCCTCGCCGCCCAAATCGCCGGTAGCTACAAATAGCGAATCGAGTTTTTGAGTGAATGGTTTTACGCCACCCTGCAATTGGATCAGCCCTTCCACATCCTGCGGCACCAGCCAGGTATACTGCCAGGCGTTGCCCTCGGTAAAATCGTCCTTCATGTGCTTTGCCACAAATGGACTGAAAGGCAAACGCCATTCGGTAGCCGAAACACGGCCACGCATAAAATGCGTACTGCTATCAAAGTAATTGGTATAATACTTCCCCCTTTTGCTGAAATAGGCATAATCTTCGTCATGATGCAGCATTTTGGCCATTTGGGCAATGCACCAGTCGTCTATGGCATATTCCAGCCCTGTTGCTACTGTTTCTACCATCGTATCTGCCGGGATAAAGCCCTGCGATTTTACAAAGTTCAAACCGCGCTCATCGCGCATGGCGGTTGCTTTGGCAGCCTGGTAAGCTTGTTCAGCATTTATACCCTTAATACCTTTCAGTACGGCATCGGCCACAATAGGGATGGCGCTGTTACCGGGCATGGTATTGGTTTCGTTGGCCATCAGGTGCCATACGGGCAATTTACCCTGCTGCTGGTAAATGGCCAGCATACTGTTGATGATAGCAGGCACACGCCCCGGTTGCAAAATAGTAAGTAAAGGGTTTTCGGCGCGGTAAGTATCCCAAAGGGATAAGGTGGTTACGTTTTGCAAAGCCGGATCGTGATGTACCTTTTTATCGGTTCCCCAATAATCGCCATTACAATCATTAAAAACCGATGGCGTTATCATGGTATGATAAAGCGCTGTATAAAACGTGCGTGAGCGTTCGGCATCGGCTTTAATAGCTACACTATTTAGTGCCTTTTCCCATGTATTTTGGGCATCATTCTTTATCTGATCAAAGTCCCAGGTTTTGGCTTCGGTATTGATATTGAGTTGGGCGTTATCCATGCTCACCGGCGAGATGCCCACTTTGGCCAGCACCCGCCCATCCTGCTGTAAGCCGAAGTTAAGCACGGCCTTCAGATTGGTGGCGGTAAACTTCTTTCCGGTTACCGGCTGCCCGTTATTATAAATGGAAAAGTTTTTAACCGGTTTTGAAAACACGACCGAGAAAAAGATACGTCTGTCGGTAGCCCATCCGCTGGTATAGCGGTACCCCCTGATGGTATGCTCATCTACCTGTTCGATATAGCATTTTACAGGACGGCTGGAAATGCCGTTTTGCAGACTGATCACCATTTGTGCATCCTTACCGGCAGGGAAGGTATAACGATGATAACCTACGCGTGTGGTGGCCGTCATTTCGGCTTTGATGCCGTAGCGCTTTAAGCGCACCGAATAATAACCCGGTTTGGCTACTTCATCCTTATGGCTAAACAGCGACCATGTTCCGGCGTTGCTATTGCTCAATACATCGTTTAAACCGCTGATGGCTCCGCTTACCGGCATCAACTCCACATCACCCAAATCGCCAATGCCGGTGCCGCTTAAATGCGTGTGCGCGAAGCCGACAATAGTAGAATCGGAATAGTGATAGCCAGAACACCAATCCCAGCCCTTTGACAGATTGACCGGCCCCAGTTGCACCGCTCCGAAGGGTACATTGGCACCCATAAAAACGTGACCATGGCCGCCGGTGCCGATAAACGGATCGACGTGCCTGGTTAGTTTAGCGGTTTGGGCGAATACTCCTCCAGATAATAATAAAGCAAATACTACAGGTTTAATTGTTTTCTTCAGCATTGGTTGATATAGACAGGTTTTGGTTTTACAAACCGACGGCGAAAATAGTATAAAAAGGCCACCCATCATCGCGATGAGTGGCCTTAGCATTAAACAAACAACTACTTAGGGCATCTTACGCCCTGCACGTAGGTAACAGCCTTGTTGGCAATAGCCGAATAGCCGTGCCCGGTTAAGTCGGTAACCGTACCATTGGTATCGCCGTTAAAGCGCCAGTAAGCTAGCAGCCCCTTTGAAGTAGGATCTACATAGCACAGGTTATTCTGCAGTTCTATCGCGGTACAAGCCTTAGTCCAAACACGAGCTTCGCTGATATATCCGTTCAGCAAACGGCCATCGGCCGAATAGCCGATGTGGAAACCGCCCGAATAAGTTCCGGCAGTGCCGGTAAACGTAACCGAGCCACTTTGCGCCTGGGTAGAGGCATCTAGCTTGCCGTTTACGTATAACAGCATGTTAGCGCCATCAAACACCACCGCCACATGATACCACTGCCCTACCGAAAACGTAGAGTTACTGGTAACCGGGTATTTACTGGTACCCACCAAACCGCCGGCTAACTGCAACTGGTTGTTAGCGATACTCACATCGCCAAAGCGCAGCAGGAAGTTTTCTTCGATACCCATTACCGAGCTGATGAATGGATTTTTGGTTTGGAAAGCGTTTACATACACACGGCACTCCATTGTTAGCTGACCGATGCTTGTAAGATTAGCATCGGTAGCAAAACTGGGCACAGTGAAATAATTACCGTTAATGTTAACCGCCTGCGTAATGATGGTTTTATTGATCAGCACATAAATTGTTTTAGATGGCGCCAGGATATCCATGCCGTTATCGGCCTCGGTAATGGTTACCGGGATACAGTAGGTAGCGCCCTCCTTAAAATTATTTAAGGAGGTTACCGAAAGGGCCACCGAGTTGGATACGTTGGTACCGCCCTTTATGGTTACCGAACTGCTGGCAAGGCTGTAACTGCCCGCCGGCATGGCAATGTACGATTTACCGGTTTGGGCGTTGTAAGCGTCTACCTGGTCGGGTTGAACTTCCAGCTTCACGTTCACGTCCTTATCGGCCTTGGTTGATGAGGAAACCGACAGGCCGATACTGCCCGGCCCATCCAGCGTAAGCTTGGTTTCGGGGGTTTGCTCGGTACCGGTAAAATAAATGATATCATGATACTGTGCCGATTTTTTGCAGCTGTTTAACACAACCGCCAGCATCAGCAAGGCTACGCCTAATATTTTATTGATCTTCATTGTCTTTTTGATCTTTAATGTTGAAACTATTGATAGATGTCAAACTCGGTCAGGATGATCTGCGTAGCCGATTTCCATGCCGTAATGTTCATCCTGATGTATCGCGCGTTCACCGGCGAGTAGAACTTCACGTACTCATAAGCCGAGGTATTAAGCAAGGTAGCCGTACCCTGCGCCGTCCAGTTGGTACCATCGGTACTGGTTGATATTACCGCCGTATTTACGGAATATGTTGTGCTGCTGGTATGGATGCGCACACCGGTGATGGCATTCCTGGTGGCAGCCATATCCACCGTCATGGTGCAGGCTTTGGGTGGGTTAAGCGACCAACTGGTATTGGTTTTGGCATCAAACATATTAGCCAATGCGCCCGATGTAGGGGTGGCGTCCAGGGTAGCGGTCCAGCCGGTGCGGGTAGCTACTATGGCACCAGTCATATCGGCTGCCGCCGGACTTGGATAGCAGTTGGTGGCCACCAATGTAAAGTATACGTAGGTAACGTTTTGATTGGCGCTTACCGAAGCGTTATTAGCCGATGAGATCCTTAAAGGCACCACATAGGTACCCGGGGCTAAAGTCGCCAGTTTATCAGAAGCGATAGACAGCTTCAGCGAATCCTTTGAATTTACCTGTCCGGCGGGGATGGTGAGGTTGGATGACAAGGTGATCGCTCCATCCGGAACAGCTATCGCCGTACCGCCGGTTTTTGCGTTGAATGTGCCCACCAGCGTATTATCTGTAGTAACCTTTACCTGGATGTCATTTGTCGCGCTCAGGGTGCTGTGCACGGGAATGGCGGCGCTTACCGCCCCCACAATGCCCCCCGGCGTGTTGGCTACCGAAAAGTTATAACCGCTGTAAGCAAGCCCGTTATAAGTGCCGGCCGTCAGGTATACCTTATTGTCGCTATCGCCGTTAAAATCGTAACTGGCTTGTTTTTTACACGAAGCAAAGGCGATACCTATCAGCACGATGGCCGCCAATTGCTGGTATCTGTGTATCAAATTTCTTTTCATTGTTAATGTCTTTTTTAAGGTTGAACATTATTTAACCGATGGGTTCACGATCTGGATGCAGCGCCTGAAATTCTTGTAAGGCGGATCGAGGTTATAATCCCTTTGCATATAAAAACCACCCCAGCCGCCTTTACGGCCTGTGGCCGGCTCCCAGCGGGCCATGCCCTCCAGCGAGTATAATTGCGTTCCTGCTTTGGTTTTGTTGTTGCCGTTAGCCTGGGTAAAAGCCACACCGCCGTTCTGCCAGTTATCGCCGATGTTTTCGGTAACGATGAACTTTTTGGTTGGGCAATAAGCTGCCACGGTGTTATACTGCGATTGCAGGGTAGCATCAGACGTGGCATTGTACGATTGCCTTACAAAGTAATTTACATAAGGCTCCACAGCTGCCGGCGGGGCCTGCGAATAAAAATCGACGATTAACAATTTTTGCGGGTTCTTTGATTTTGGCCCTAAAGACTGGCCGATGTACTGGATCAGCTTAACAAAGTTATCGCCCTGTAGCCAGTCGCCCTCGGGTTCGTAATCGCAGTCAAGGCCGTCCAGGTCGTTGTCAAATACCATCCCCATCAGGTAATCGCCGTAGGCTTTAATGCCGTCGTCGGTTAGCTTGGTCCATTTAAGGGCCTGCATGCGGGTAATTACCGGCACTACCATTTTAACGCCCTTTTGCGTGCGCACCTGGATCATTTCGTTATAGGCTACCGGGTTATAGCTGGTTACCGAATCCTTAGGGTCGTTCTTCCGTAGCGATGGGATACCGCCCCAAAGGCTGCAGATATCCAAACTATCGGGTAAGCCGATGAAATGATAGCCGATGGAAAAGGTCTGCGAGTAATCGGCGAACCAGCCATAGGTGATCTCGTGGTCTGATTTTTTATAATCGCGCAGGTTTTGATAATACTGATCGCTATAAGTAAATGGCTTTTGTATGTCCACCGCCTGTGGGGTGGTTTGCTTTACGCAACCTGCCACGATCACCAGCAGGCATAAGGCCAAAAATTGATAAAATTTCATACGCTGTTTTTTATATGAGTGTAAAAACATGTGTCTGTGTTATTTCTTATCCCACCATAATTTGGTGTTGCCGTTATCCGCACCGCCCAGTTGGGTGATGGCACCGGCCACACCTGCCGAGTTGTTCTGGTATTCGGTACTTGGGAACGGTAGGCGACGGATCTGCGTAGTACTGCTGATCACGCCACCGCTGCTATTCACCACTACCGGGAAAACCTTAGGGTAGCCGGTGCGCCTAAATTCGCTCCATGCTTCCTGCCCGTCGGGGAACATCGCCAAATATTTTTGGGTGATGATACGCTCCAGATTGGTTTCCATTGTGGCGGTAGCATCGTACTTAATGGTGATCTTGCTCAACAGCGTGCTATTGCTGGCCACGCTGTTGCCGGCGTTTTTAGAGTCGGTATAGGCCGCCTGCACGCTGGTCGCATCTGCCAGGTAAGTATCGGCCGCAGTAGTTACGCCGGCTACGGTGTATGAGGTACGAACACCGGTTTCGTAAAGCGTCTTCGCATCGCTGCCCATGGCCCAGCCACGCAAAGCGCCCTCGGCACGCAGGAAGTAAGCTTCGGCAGGGTTAAACCAAACGATAGGCGTTGTGGCCGCTACGTTAATAGCCGAGAACGGCCCGTTGGCATAATCGGCTTTATTAGTAATGGTGATGCCGTTACGTACACCGTGGTACAAACCATCCGTCGCTGTCATAAAATACTTAGAGATGCGCGGGTCTTTATAACCATTCAGGTAGGTTTCCATTGTTGCGCCCATCTTTATATCGGTAAAATTATAGGTGATGATATACAGCGGGTGGTTATACACCAAATTACTGGTATGTTGCAGCTGCGCGATATCTGATGCATCGGTCATTACCCCAATCGGGTGGCTCACTGCCGATTCGGCTACCGATTGCGCTTTGGTTGGGTCGGCATAAGCCAGGCGCATGGCTAAACGTAGTTTCAGCGAGTTGGCAAACTTGATCCATTTTACCACGTTGCCGCCGTAAATAAAATCGTAAGTAGCCATTACGGTTGCGCTGGGGTTCTTACTGTTAAAATCGGTAAGGGTTGCTATCGCGCCATCCAGTTCATCAAAAAACTTGTAGTAGATGTCCTTTTGCGCATCGTATTTGTTTTGCAGCGCGCCGTTGCCAAAGTTAATGTAAGGCAGCGGCCCGTACATATCGGTAACGCGGTGCATGCCCTCTACCTTAACAATGGTAGCCACGGCATAAGCCGGCGGATTGACTGTAGCGGCTGCTTTTTTAATGGCATTCCATGCAGGCATTATACCTACAAAACCGCGGTTAAAACCCTGGTTATACCAATCAGGGATCAGTGCATATGTGGTATTGTTGGCGCCTGAAAACCAGTTGTTGCTGGCACCCATATAACCCGAGTAAACATCACCGGCCAGGTTTTGCACCTCCTGGTAAATCTCATCGCCAAATGACGGTTGCTGGGCAATGGGGAATACATTTTTTTCCATCTGTACAAAAAAGGTACCTGTAGAAAGGTTGTCCTCATCCAGCATGGCGGATGTTGCCTGGTATTGATTTGTATTATACTCGTTAAATTTTTTTGTACAACTTGTTACCAGTATCAGCATGGCAAGAAGCGCCATCCCTGGCAACCGCTTGTTGAGTGTAAAATATTTTTTCGTTCTCATTATCTGTATACTTTAATATTATAAACTAACCTTTACTGAAAAACCTATGGTGCGCAAACTTGGCTGCATAAAATAGTCGATGCCCTGGAAGTAAGTGCCTGTATTCGCGGTCGATTCCGGATCAAACGGCGCCTTATTGTAGAACATGAACAGGTTACGGCCAACGGCGGATATGTTTAGGTTCTTCACAAACTTCACATATTTAGTGATGGGCACATTCCAGCCGATGGTGGCCTCGCCCAGCCTTACGTTGGTAGCGCTATAAACATACATGGAGCCTATACCTGCTGTACCGCCGCCAATGGTTTGGTAATACTGCTGTGCCGGGATACGGTAGCCGTTCACCAGCGCGCCGTTATTATCACGGGCATCAGCCGATACCTGCGATACGCCGAACGCGTCCATAGCGGCCTGCGTTACCGATACGCCTACGCCGCCTATCCTGGCCGATACCAGGAAACCGATATCGAAGTTTTTATAGGTGAAGCTATTGCGGAAGCCGATGTTATAATCGGGGTTTGCATTGCCGGCCTTTACAAATTTTGTTGGATTGGCCGTTACCGCCTGCGATGCCAGGTTAACCGCGATGTAACCATGCTCGTCGGTTTTAAGCGTGTTTACATAAACATCGCCCATAGCACCACCGGGACGCAATATCATTTTATAACTGGCCGCGCCACCCAGATCCAAACTATCCTGCGATACTCTCTCGCCGGTTTGCGGGTCGGTATAGGCAGGCAGCAGTTTCACGATCTTGTTCCTGTTCAGCGAGAATACCACGTTCGAAGTCCATTTTACCGGGCCGATGTTTTGGTTTACGGCGGCCGAAATTTCCAAACCTTTGTTGTCTATCTGCCCCGCGTTTACATAAAGGTTGGTAAAGCCCGAACTTGTTGACAGCGTTGGATTGAACAACTGGTTGTAGGTAGATGATTTATAGGCGGTTACATCCAATTTTACCTTACCTTTCCAAAGCATCATATTTAAACCAGCCTCCAGCGATTTGGTCCTTTCGGGCTGGATATCTGCCGATAAAAATGTACTGGTTTGCGAATAACCGTTAATAACCGGGTAGGTACCGTTAGAAATAAAGCGCTGCGGCGCGTTACCCACCTCGCTGTAAGAAAGCCGTGCCTTCAGAAATGAAAGCGTTTTCGAGTTCATCTTCAGCAGATCGGATACTACGGCTGATAAACCTACCGATGGGTAAAAGATAGACCTGCTATTATTGGCATTGGCCAATGCAGAAACCCAGTCGGTACGGGCTGAAGCATTCAGGTAGATCTCGCTCCTCCATCCTACCTGGGTACTGGCAAACACGCTCTGCGCCTGGTCATGGTAACCATTTTGCGATGTTTGGGCTTGTGTAAGGTTTAGGTTGTTATAGTTGAATAGGTTGGGCACACTTTGCAGGTTGCCGCCAAAGTTTGAGTTTTTGTAAACCACATCCTGCAAGCTGGCGCCTAAGTTGGCCGTGATGTTAAAATCCTGGATGTATTTATTAATGTTCAGCAACGCGTCGGTATAAACCTGGTTAGTTACATAGTTGTAGTTATAATACGCACCTGCCGGACCGGCGAAAAGGCCCGATGTAGAAGCGTAATAATCGCGGTTATTGTCTGATGTATTCCTGTCGGTACGGGCGCGGGCCACTACGTTCATCCAATCGTTAATGGTGTATTTAAACGATCCGCTCAGTTGGTAGCGCTCCTTGCTGTTCACAAACATATCCCGGTTGATGATCCAGTACGGGTTTTGCATCTGGTAACCCAGATCGCCATAAGGCCAATACTGTGTTTTAAAGTTGCGGGTCGGGTCGTAACGTTCGTAGGTTTGATATTTGGTGATATCCTCGCCGCGCGGGAACAGGTAGATCGGGATCAGCGGGTTAAAGTATTGGCCCTCTGCCAGCATGTTCTGCTCGCGGGTGTTTACATATATCGCCCCAAGATCCATCTCCAGTTTATCGTTTAAAAACTTTGTGGTGTTGCGGATATTGAAATTGTACCGGTCGAAGTTATTGTTAGGGATAATACCATGCGCGTTTACCGAAGCGAACGACAGGTAGGTTTGGTTCTTCTCGTTCCCGGTAGAAAGGCTGAAGTTATTGGTGATATTCAGGCCTGTCTGAAAGAAATCCTTTGGCTGATAGGTGCTTGGCGTAGTTAGTTTTGAACCCCAGCTGTAATAGTTGCCCGGATCGGAACCATAAGTGTTCTGAAACTTCGGCATCACAAATGGCGATGAGAACTCGGATGAGTTACCAACGGTCAACCGCGTGGCATCCTTGCTTCCCCTTTTGGTAGTGATCATGATGACACCGTTAGCCGCGTCGCTGCCATAAAGCGCCGCTGCCGATGGACCGCTCAGTACCGATACCGCTTCGATATCTTCGGGGTTGATGCTGGAGATACCATCGCCGGTTTGGCCCATACCGGTAAAAATATCGGTAGGCTGCGTGCTGCTCAGCGATGGCATCGGGATACCGTCAACCACATACAGGGCATTGTTATTGCCCGATATGGATTTGGTACCGCGCATTACCACACGGTCGCTGCCGCCAACACCGGTAGAACTGGCATTGATGGTAACGCCGGCTACCTTGCCGGCAAGGCTGTTTACAAAGTTGGCGTCTTTTACTTTGGTCAGTTCATCGCCATTAACCTCCTGCACATTATAAGCCAGCGATTTTGCCTGCTTTTTAATACCCAGCGCCGTTACTACAACCGCCTGGTTAATCGTATTTACGCTTTCCTTCAGCACGATGTTTAGCGAAGTTTGTTCGGCAATGGTTACATCGGCAGGGATATAACCGACGAACGATATGGTAAGCACCTCGCCTGCGTTTACATCAAGCGTGAATGAGCCATCGGGTTTAGAGACGGTGCCCCTTGTGGTGCCCTTAACCGTAATTGAAGCGCCGGGCAATGGCTTGCCGCTTTCGTCAACTACCTTACCCGTAATTTTCCTCAGCATTACGGCAGGTTGCTCAACAGTGGTTACCACCTGCTCCTTTTCCTTTATTAAAACGGTTTTGTCCTGGATGGTGTAGGTAAAAGGCATGTCCTTTAGCATATAGTCTAAGGCTTTGGCCAGCGGTGTGTTCTTAAAGTGAACATCCTCAACCTTTTCGCCAACTTCCTTTGACGACCACAGCACGTTGTACCCGGTTTGCTTGTTGATCTCGAGGAAGATATCCTTCAGGTTGACCGAGTTTTTATTAAGCGTGATCTGCTGGGCCAGCCCGGTGGCCTGCACCTGCATTAGCGCGGTGAATATGAATAGGGCTATAAGTTTCATAATCAGGGTGAATTTTCGGATATAGCCGGGTGGATTACAAAAATGATCTGTAAAAAATTTATACATTTGATAAGCTGTTTAAATTGAAAATCTTGTCAATACGATACAGGTTTATCCAGCTATTGCGATCAGGAACAGTACCAGTGTTCCTGATCTTTTTATCTTGATAACCTTTTGTCGGGGGCCCGGGCTAAGATGTGTTCTGTGTCTTCATCATGTTGGTTTATTGGTTATTATAAATTGGTTCAATTGATCTTCTTCATTACATGGATCCGGTTGCCCTCTACCTTAAACTTCACCTTGCCTACCGCTTCCAACATTTTCAGCAGGTCGGATACCTTAGCGAAGCGTTGGATCACGCCGTTAAAGGTTTCGGTTTTTAGCTTTTCATTATCAAACACCACGGTTACATTATACCAGCGGGCCACCTTGCGCATTACGCTTTCCAGTTTCTCGTCATCAAAGCGGAAGTTGCCGTTCTTCCAGGCTACGGCTACGGTAGTATCGGCAGTGCTTACATTTATGCCATTTGCCGCCAGCATAGCCTGCTGACCGGGCTTCAGCAACGCCGGTTTAGTATCCTTATTCAGCAGGCTTACTCTTACCGAACCCTGCAACAGCACGGTGCGCACCTCGGGTTCATCATCGTAAGTAGAAATATCAAAGTGGGTACCCAACACGGTTACCTCCTGCCTGCTTGATTGCACCTTAAAAGGCATGTCCTTATTATGGGCCACCTCAAAATAGCCCTCGCCAGATAATTCCACCCGGCGTTCGGTGCCCACAAATCGAGTTGGGAAACGCAGTTTAGTGGCCGCGTTAAGCCATACCATACTGCCATCGGCCAGTTTTACCTGATATTGGCCGCCAATGGGGGTTTCGATGGTATTGTAGGTGATGGGGGCTTCGGTATCCGTGTTATCACCGCCGCTTACATCGTATACAATTTGCCCGGCTGAGGTTTTGCGGATAGTTATGCCCGATTGCTTCACCAGGTCGCCTTCGGCAGCATTGTTCAGGATGATCTTTTTGCCCCCGGCCAGGGTAAGCACGGCATTATTTCCGCCGGGGACGATGGCTTTGACGGTAGCGATCTGTGATTTAGCGGGAACATTATCGTTACGCCCCATATAAAAATAGCCGGCAACGCTAAACATTACCAACACAGCCGCGGCAGCTGCCATCCATGGGCGAATGATGGAACGCCTGTGTGCTTCCGCAAATTGCAGTTTATCCCAGATGTCATCTTCGGCGCGGTCTAACTCTTCCCCTGTCAGGTCGGTTGGTTTATCCTCGTTTAAATAATGCAGCCAGTATCTCAGCTTCTCTTCCTCTTCGGGCGTGGCTTGCTTGTTTTTAAACTTATGAATAAGGTCGCGGGCTTCTTTCTTGCTCATTGGTTGCGATAGGATGTTTGCCTATTTAAACATATAGACACATCAGGAAAGTCAATCGGGTATCGGGTATTAAAATAATTTTAAAAAAATGTGATCTTTTTATTTCCAGCGCCGCAGCATGAGTTTAAAATAGCTGCTGTCCCTATAAAAGCCGAATAATTTTCAGATTTCCTGTAACGTATTTTCCTGCGCCCAGTTTTCAGTGTATCTAAGAAGTGATATTTACTATGCTGAATCCGATAAGAAAACAATTACTGATATTCCTGCTTTTAGCAAAGATTTTTGGTGGTTACTGCCAAAACCAAACCGCACAACATAAGCCTTTAAAGTACAGCACCAAAGAGCTACAGGAGGATTACGCCATACTCCGAAAAGCATTAGAGACAACCTATCCAAGCCTTTACAGGTTTACAGATAGCGTAATAATGACTAAATACTTAGACGACAATTTCAAATCGTTAGATCATCTTGAAACGGAAACTGAATTTTACAAACTCTTAGCTACCACCTGTGCAAGGGTTAACGATGAGCATTTGATCCCAACACCATCGAAAGACTACTATCTCTCGTTAAAAAACACCCATCATTACCTCCCCTTTTCCTTAAAAATTATCGACAGAAGATTTTACGTCCTCGCGTCAGCGCAACCCAACAGTCCTATCCCTGCGGGATCGGAAATTCTTTCCATTAACGGAAGACCTGTTGAAGATATCCTGAATACCTTATTGCCCACCATCCCGTCCGACGGGTATATCCAAACTTTTAATATTCGCCATCTGGAAGATTACAGCATGACGGAAGAGGAAAACCTTTTTGATCTGAATTACCCAATTTTTGTAGAAGATACAGATGCATACCGGGTAGAATTTACAGATATCGCTGATCGGTCAAAAAAGAAGGTAGCAACACTCACCGGCCTTGATGAACAGACCTATAAGCGTTTTTTCTACAGCCGAACAAAATTGACGGCTCCATTGGAGTTTAAATATCTAAAAAAAGACATTGCTTACCTGCGTATCTCCTCCTTTTTAAAATGGCATCGAAACCGTTTTAAACAAGACTTTACTGTTCTGTACGATAGTGTTTTCACCACACTAAATTTAAAGCATACCAAAAATCTGATCCTGGATCTGAGAAATAACGAAGGTGGCGATGGTACAGGCGAAAAGTTGCTGACCTATCTTTTAACAAAGCCGTATAAACACTTTGAAGCTGCCGAACTAAAATTTAAAGGCTACGCGCCGGTGGCCGAATACCTGGAAAACGGCAAAGACCTGCTTTTTGCAGATTCGCTGGTCAATCAAACAAGTACAGGGATGTACCAGCTTAAAAACAAGTATATGCCGCTGCTTGGCAAGCAGCAACCAAATGCCACTCATTACAAAGGGAATTTATATGTGCTCATCAACGGCGCATCCGGCTCTATGGCAGCTGTGGTGGCTAATTTTCTAAAGGGAAACGGACGGGCTGTATTTATTGGAGAAGAAAGCGGCGGAACGATGGAGGGCAATACCTCGCACAATATCGGCAGGTTGGTTTTACCGCATACTAAAATAAGGGTTCAAATACCTTTAGTAAAAACAACAAACGCCCTTGCCTTTACTAAAGGCCGGGGCGTTGAGCCGGAATATGCGGTTAGCCCCAAAATTGACGATATTTTAAAAGGCGCCGATACGGAATTAAATTTCGCGCTCGATCTAATCTCATCAAAAAAGTGAAGGCAAGCAGAATGTATTAGCTAACCGTTGGTATCGGCATTTCATCAGCCGCCTGCTGTTGGGTCCATACCAGCTTACCCACATCATAACCAATGGCCCATGCTTTTTGCAGGAAGCTGTTTCGTACCGCGTCGGGCATTTCCGGGGCACGGGACAATAGCCACAGGTAATCTAAATTTTTACCGGCCACAAGCGCATGCTGGTAGTCATCGGCAATAGCTATCACGTTATAGGCCGCATAAAACGGCCCAAAGAACGATACTTTCAGCATACCAATGTTTTCTTCGCCGGCAAATTTGGCCTTACCGGTGCTTTCCCTCCATCGGCCGGTGGATATTTCCTGGCCGCGGTTAATTACTTTAACCGTTCCGTTCTTGTTTAGCGAATAATGGGCGGTAACGTTTTGCAGTCCTTTTTCAAAGCGGTAATTAAAACGGGCTATTTCATACCATTGTCCTAAATAGCTGTTAATTTCAAAATTGTTTACCACAATGGCACCCTTAGGTAAACCACTCTGTGCCTCCGACCATAGGGTTATACCCGCAGCAATTGCGGCGCCCGCTACAGCATAGGGCGCTAATTTTTTAAGGTTGATCTGTGTATTCATGGCAGTGTTTATGCCGCTATTGCTGCAAAAGGCTTGCCAATTTAATTTGCCGGTGTTCGCAAACGATGACGAATAAGGATAACGCGCATGCGGAAATAATCGTAGAAAAGAACAACAAGTAATAAACCGGCCGGGATGTAAAAAGCCGAAAAACTGAGGTAAAGGAAAGAAAAGCCCCCAATCAACCCACCCAATAAAAAAAACGTGATAATGCAAAGCCGCAAAATGATGCGCCTGTTGCCAACTGGATTCAGTTTTTTGCGTGATAAAAAAGCGTTTGAAAGATCGATGCCAAGATCGGTGAACATTCCGGTTAAGTGCGTCGTCCGTACAACTGAGCCGGACACCATAGATACCAAAGCGTTTTGCATACCCATTGCAAACAATAAACTACCGGCAAAAATTTCGGTTTTTGGCAAAGTATGCTTGTAATCATGGCCAAAAAACGCAACTGCCAGCACAATTACAATAATAGCTATAATAGGCGCCGTATACGCAAACGGCTTATCGCGGCCAACCTTCCCAATATATAAACTGGATGTAAAGGCCCCTGCCAAAAACAATAACAACCACAGTGCAACAACACTTGCCGAGTGGAATTGCCCGGTGGTTAAGTTAACCGCCAGCAAGGCTGCATGGCCGGTTACATTAGTTGTTAGTACGGCAAAAACAATAAAGCCGGCGGCATTGATAAAGCCGGCATTCAGGCAAAGCAATATAGCCAGGCGCAGGTTATGCACAAAACCTCTTCGTTGTCCGGTATGACGCAGCATGGCTAAATATCGGAAAAATCGCTGAAGATCAGTCTGGGATTTTAAAGGCCGAACCGATCTGGCTTACGCTTTTTTCACAAATTCCGATTTAAGCGCCATCGCGCCGAAGCCGTCTATTTTGCAGTCGATATTATGATCGCTATCTACCAAACGGATGTTTTTTACTTTGGTGCCCGCCTTTATGCTTTGCGACGAGCCTTTTACCGGCAGATTTTTGATAACCACCACCGAATCCCCGTTTTGCAGGATGTTTCCGTTGCTGTCCTTTACCACAAACTCCTGTTCGCCAGCACTATTTTCTTCCGCGCTCCACTCATGGCCGCACTCGGGGCAAACAAGCAGGTTGTCCATTTCATAGGTAAAAGTTGATTTGCACAGCGGGCAGGGGCTTAATTCGGTCATATTAAAATTTTGCCAAAGATAAAAACTGTTGTCCTCAATTTGGCAATGCGTATATATTCGGCGGCAAATGATAATATTCTCCACCAATATTAATAATTTTATAATAGCTAAAGGAGTTGCTATATTTAGCATGAAAGTTTCTGGTATTGCCATATGCATCATATGATAGACAATAGCTACTGGAGCGTTTTATTTAATGCTTCCCCTCAACCAACCTTATTATTAAAGGCAGACCACCCTGCTTATACCATCGCTTTTGCCAACGCGGCCAGCGAGGCGTTCATTAATTCGTCGCGGGGAGATCTGGCTGGTAACAGTTTTACCAGCTTGCTGCAGACGCATTCGGTTGGCGTGGAAAAGGTATCGCACATGCTGCATCATGCGCTGCAATATAAAACAGCGCAAAAACTGCCCTCCGTTAAATTTGATCTTCAGCCCCCCCCAACCGGTAGCGGGGTTAAATATGCCGATATTATCGGCACCCCAATATTAGGCGATGATGGCGAAGTGGAGTTTATCAGCTGCATTATTAACGATGTTACCGAACTTGTTGCCGCAAAGCAAAACGAACGCGCCACCCGCGAAGACCTTGTTAAATACGAGAAGTTTTTAAGCGAATCGCAACGTATTGCCCTTATTGGCAATTGGGAGGTTGATATGATCAATAATATCATCACCTGGAGCGATGTGCTGAAGGAAATATACGAGGTACCGGCCGACTATCAGCCAACGTTTGAATCGGGCCTGGCTTTTTATAAGGATGATTACCACCGGGCTATTATCATCGACGCGGTAAATGAAGCCGCCGGACGGAACAGCGTATTTGATGTGGAACTGGAAATAGTTACCGCGGCAGGTAATGCACGGTGGATCCGCAGCACAGGTAAGGCCGACGTAAAGGACGATCAATGTGTGCGATTATACGGCGTAACACAAGATATCACCACATCTAAAATAGCCGAAAAAGCGCTGACCGAATCGCGCAACCAATACCAGGCGCTGGTAGAGTCGGTAGAGGGTGTGGTATGGGAGGCCGACGCCACTACTTTTAAGTTTACCTACATCAGCAACAAGATAAAAAGCATACTTGGTTATACGCCCGAACAATGGCTGAGCGACCCCAATTTTTGGGCCAATCACATTTACCAGGACGACCGTGAATGGGCCGTAACCTACTGCCAGGATCAAACCAAAGAGGTTTTAAACCACGTTTTTGATTACCGCATGATCAAAGCCGACGGTGGTATTGTATGGATCAAAGACCTGGTATCGGTTATTGCCGAAAACGGCAAGCCTAAACTATTGCGGGGGGTAATGATCGACATTACTGAATCGAAGCTGATGGCCAGCCTGGATAACCTCGAAAAAAGCGTACTGGAACTTGCCGCCAATAAAGGGGAAGACCAGTACAGCATTTTGGTAATGTACCTGAAAGGTATCGAAAACCTGTTACCGCATATGCGATGCTCTTTATTACAAGTTAAAAATAATAAGGTATACACGCTGGCTGCGCCGTCGCTCCCGAAGGACTATACAGATGCCATCAACGGTCAGCCCATCGGTTCGCAGGCAGGCTCCTGCGGTGCATCAGCCTACCGCAAGGAAAAGATAATAGTTGCCGATATATCAACCAGCCCTTTGTGGGAAAAATATAGGGACTGCGCTTTAAAGTACAATATCCGGTCATCATGGTCGTGCCCTATCATCAACAGCGATGGCGACGTAATGGCCGTATTTGGCATGTACTACGATGAGGTGAAGGAACCGGACGATACCGAGCAACTGATCATCGAGCGATCGGCCGCTATTTTAAAGGTTATCCTCGAAAATAAGCAGCGGGCAAGGATCATCGAAGAAAACACCATGCTGATGACCCAGGGACAGGAACTCGCCAACTTTGGCAACTGGCAATGGGATATCAAAAATAATACGGTTGAATGGTCGGACGTATTATATAACATATACGGCGTGGATAAAAGGCACCATATGGCCACCTACGAAAGTTACCTCTCCATGCTGCACCCCGATGACCGGGAGCCTGTAAGTAATATCATACTTAATGCGTTGCACACGCGCGAGGACACGGTGTTTGAAGAGCGGATCATGCGCCCCGATGGCGAAATGCGGCACCTGAAATCATGGGGCAGGGTAATTTGCGATGCCGCCGGCAGCCCCGAAAAAATGATCGGCTCCTGCCTGGATATCACCAGCACCAAAATAGCCGAATCGCAATTGTGGGATATCGCCTGGATGCAATCGCACCTGGTGCGCGCGCCGCTGGCCCGCCTGATGGGCCTGGTAGGGCTAATGAAGGAGGAACACCAAACCGGTAACGATATCGAGGCAGAATTACTGGATTATATAATGACCACCGCGCAGGAACTGGATAAAGTTGTTACCGATATTTCAAACAAAACAGTGCAAAAGGTATAAGCCTGTAAAACAAAAATGTTACTGCTGATACAACCTAAAGCATATCAACAGCAACACCTGCTTCAATTCTTTATTAACCTATCCGTTTGTTCAGGCTATCCTCATAAGCTGCCCAATCTTCGATGGCGATACGCGCCAGGCCGGTTTCCATGGCGGCCTTAGCCACAGCCGGCGCTACTTTAGCCAGCAAACGTGGGTCGAGCGGTTTAGGGATAATATAATCGGGGCCAAAGGCCAGTTCTTTTATCGCATAGGCATGTAATACACTTTCAGGTACCGGCAGGCGGGTAAGTTCGGCCAGCGCGTGTACAGCTGCAAGCTTCATTTCCTCGTTAATATGCTTCGCACGCACATCCAACGCTCCCCTGAAAATATACGGGAAGCCCAGCACGTTGTTTACCTGGTTGGGATAATCGCTACGCCCGGTCGCCATGATCAGGTCGGCGCGGGCTGCTGTAGCTTCTTCGTACGATATTTCGGGCGTAGGATTTGCCATAGCGAAGATGGCCGGGTTTGCGGCCATGCCCCGCACCATATCACCGGTAATTACGTTGCCCTTGCTTAACCCTACAAATACATCTGCACCCTGCATAGCCGTTTCCAGTGTCCAGTGGTTATCCGCGCAGGTGAATTGTTTTTTCTCGGTGGTGATATCGGTACGCCCATGGTGCAGCACACCTTTAGAATCGAACATAATGATATTTTCGCCACGTACGCCCAACGCGATATACAACGACGCGCAGCTGATGGCCGCCGCGCCGGCGCCGTTCACCACTATCCGCACATCCTCCATGCGTTTACCCTGCAGTTCCAGCGCATTGATCAGTGCCGCGGCGCTGATGATGGCGGTGCCGTGCTGATCGTCGTGCATCACCGGGATATTCATTTGTTCTTTCAGGGTCTGCTCGATGTAAAAGCATTCAGGCGCCTTGATATCTTCAAGATTGATGCCACCGAACGTAGGCTCCAGCGACCGTACGATCTCGCAAAACTTAACCGGGTCTTTCTCGTCTATTTCAATATCAAACACATCAATATCCGCGAATACCTTAAACAATACGCCTTTACCCTCCATTACCGGCTTACCGGCTTCCGGACCGATATCGCCAAGGCCCAGCACCGCCGTGCCGTTGCTTATTACCGCCACCAGGTTACCTTTGGCGGTGTATTTGTACACATCATCCTTATTATGGTGAATCTCCATACAGGGTTCGGCAACGCCGGGACTATAAGCCATGCTTAGGTCGCGTTGGGTTTTTGTTTGTTTGGTGGGTACCACCTGTATCTTTCCGGGGCGCCCCTGGGCGTGATATTCAAGCGCCTGCTCCCGGGTTATCTTTTGTTGCATAGTTTAATATTGATCGTATTGTCGCGATATACGCGGCATTTTATCCGTCGAATATAGTTTTTATTCATCAATAATTAGCGATAGTGTTTATTATATCCCCCTACTACCCTATTTGCGCAAATATGATGTAAAACCAGTCCTTATTATCTTCAACTATTGAAAATCCCCATAAGGCGGCTGTGGGGTTTATCATGTGCCTGGCCCTGGTTAAAGCGCTGCTGCGTTTAAAATAATTATGACTGATATCCAGTTCGATAGGCCACAACCAAATAAAAAGTTCAAAAAAAGTTTCGATAAACAAAAAAAGAAACTACATTTGCAATCCCAAATCGGGCGGTACCATAGCTCAGATGGTAGAGCAAAGGACTGAAAATCCTTGTGTCACTGGTTCGATCCCAGTTGGTACCACAAAAACAAAAAGCCTTCGGATTAATTTTTGAGGGCTTTTTTGTTTTTGTGTGTCATCACCCAAAGTGGGGCACATTATTCCATATCACCTTTGGTACTTATTAGCTTTTTTTGACATCAAACCCCTCTAAATAAGATATTTTCCATTTACCATCTTTCTTTATAACGTTGAATTTATAGGTAAAGCTTCTCCAATCGGGTGAAACGTTTTTAGGCAGACTCCCCCAAGTCCAATACATTTTGCCCCTTTCTTTATTTAATTCAATAATATGCACATCAACTAAGTTAGCCGCTATGCTAAATGCATTCTCATCATCATATGGCACGTCCTGGCAATCGCACCAGGGATCAGCATCAGTATGGAAACCAAAAGGTGGTATTTCACCTGTTGAGAAAGGCTTGATTTCTTTATTTTCCATCTTTCGAGCAAGGGTTTGGATAATTTGGTTGTAGTTATTAATGAACTCATTAGAAAAAAAACCAGTATTTTTCAAACTATCATCAATTCCCTGTAGTTTACTCAGATCAAAGCCTGTAACTATACTATCCTGGCGATTTATTACAAAGGGAAGCAGGTCTGGAACCCTTTTACCATCTTCTGCCCAAACAAGTACGTTACGGATGAGTTTTTGAATTTCTTGTTTATGCTTTGTGGTGTCCGTTGTTTGATTCGCGCTAACTTTTATGGTCGCTGATGCTGGATTTTCGGTCGTTTTTGGTCTGTTATTCCCCTTACAACCCAACAGGCTGATGATCAAAATAGCCAAAGCAAATGCTTTAATGGTGTGTTTATTCTTTTTGAGCATGTTCATTTTGATAAAGCTTTAATCTTAGATGAATATAAAAAATTTGAACTGTTTTCAACTAAGGTCTAAATCTGTCAGTCTTTTCAAATCATAAAATAAATGGTGTGTTATAATTAAAGCCTGCACCACAACAGAAACCTCTTAGTGAAAGCTAAGAGGTTTCTGTTGTGTCTTAAAGTGCCTTTTGAAGCTAAAAGCCCAAACTGGCGCGAGTATGCAGCGTTAGGTTGAGACGGGCGTACTCGTGCCTTTATGCCACCAATGGATCAATTAAAATTATATCGACCATACCTGGTAAACCATAATAATCGCGCGCGCTGCTATATAAATAATCCTGTGGTTTGTCAACAATGCCTGCCACTACCGGATTGTTATGTATATAATCCAGCTTTTGATGCAACATCCTGAAATCATATATTTCTATCGGGTGATTATCCTGCTGCCAAAGCTGGAAATTTATATTCTGGCTGTTCTTTCTGCCCGCTCTTTCCATCATCCATAACATCCATTCTCTGCGGCTTTCGCCAGGATGATTTTGTATAGCGGCTTTCAGCGCTATCGAAGTATGCTTTTTCATATCGCGCATAATATCTTCCAGCTTTGCGCCATTACTGCCTATAATCATATGTACATGGCTGGTCATGATACACCAGCCATATATTTCAAACCCTTTGTGGGTTTGGCAATATTTCCACGAGTTGAGCATGATATCTTTATAATCGTTTCGTATAAAAAGATCTATCCAGTTCACTACGGCAAAACTGATAAAGTATAGTTTCTCCTGGTCTCTGAATTTATACTTGACACTCATACTTGTTTAAAAATACAATAATTATATAAACAACAAAACCCGGCTTTTGCCGGGTCTTGTTGTTTGGTCTTACTGGTTAAGGCACGAGTACGCCCATCTCAGCCCAACGCTGCATACTCGCGCCAGTTAGGGAAGCTAAAACGCCAAAAGCCCGTAACCGGAAAGGTTACGGGCTTGAAGGGCATTGCTTGTTAAGACACGAGTACGCCCATCTCGGCCCAACGCTGCATACTCGCGCCAGTTAGGTCATTCAACATCCCCGGGTTATTATATGCATACTGGTAAACCGTCCAGCTTTCGGCACTCGCTGCCTGTGGGAAGCTAAGACGCGCAAAAAAGCCCGTAACCTTTCCGGGTACGGGCTTGAATAGCATTACCTGCTAAGGCACGAGTACTCCCATCTCAGCCCAACGCTGCATACTCGCGCCAGTTAGGGGCTTTCCTCTTCAATCTAACGCGGCAAAAAGCCCGTAGCCGGAATGACTACGGGCTTGAAACAATCTTTAGCGCCCCAATTAATCTCTTAAATTATTCTTAATTAAATCAAAAAAAATTTTATCAAATTCCGGATCATAGTTTCCTGTAAATAAAGTATCTATAAAGTCCATTTGTTGATCTTGCTTTCTTTTATCATAGAAAAGATTGTCTATTAATCTAAGGCCTCTTTCCTGTTCATCATCTTCCCATTCAGTTGCTATAGTTTCTCTAACATTAGTCATAGTGCCGTTAAGATTCTTGATAAATATGTATTGGTCGCCTTTTGGAAAAATACACGTTGTCAAATCTATTCCATGAGAAAAAGATACGCCTTTCATTTCTGCTTCTGAGAAATCGACATTTAACATTTTATTAGGGTACATCTTTGGATCAATTCTGTTAAAAATCCATAAAATAGATTTAACGGCATACACGGAATATCCTTTAAATAGTGGAGAATCGACCTTACCAATGAATTTGCAATTGTCAAACCGACTACCATCAAAATTGGTTGCAGATAGTTTACAATTTTTGAATACACAGTTTTTTATTGTCGGAAAACGAAAAGAAGTTTCAGTAAGATTTGCCTCATCGAATGTACAATTTACGTATGATCCTGAATTGCTGCCAATATTTTTATTCATAAATGAACAATAAAAATTGACTTTTTTGAATACGCAGTCAATAAAGTCGGATGCGCTGATTTCAAGTTCCTTTGCAATAACTGATTCAAAAACACAGTTACTAAATTTGCATTTTTGTATTTGCGCATAGCTTATAGTTGAAAAAGAAAAGTCGATCGCATCGAAGACATTGTTTTTTAATTTCAAAATACCTGCTTTGAAAATAGCTTGATGCTCTCCCGCTTTTATTGTTTGTTCATCTTCTAATTCAGATAATGTAATACCACGAAGGTCTAATCTATAGCCATTTTTTTCAATTCCATCTATTTTTTCAAGCGGCTCCCCAGCCATTAACGTTTTTCTAATCTGCTGCGCAAGCAAAACGCCGCTTTCTGTTTTCCACCGATTTACTAATTGTGATTTCATAATTTAATAAAATAAACCTGTTCCGCCAGGACCATATTTAGTAACATGAGGAGCCCATGATCCAGGTGTAGTTATATCCCACCATGAATCTTTTAATAACCCTTTTCCTACTATATCTGCACCTTTATTCATCGGGCTAAATTCTATCAGGTTAATATTTTTAAATAGTTTTAAAATCAAATTATCACTACCAATCTCTCGAAAAGCACGGTCAATTCCTTTTCCTCTCATTAGAGCTTCTATCCGAGGGATATTATTCATAGCCCACTCTTCACCCCCTTTATATATAGGATTACTAATAGCTTTACTTAAAACGTATCTTCCAGCCAAGGATACAGCCCCTTTTAACGCCCAACTTAAAATGGCACCACCTATTTCTCCACCTGCATAAAATTTAGCAGCCTCTAAAACTAATTCACCGGGGTCGCGCCTTGTGGATAACTGTTTTTCAGTTGCAAGATACGCATCATATCGGTTACTTTCCAAATAAGCTGCCCTGCGTGCTGCCGGGTCTCCAAAATCAAATATTGTAGCTTCACTACTGATGTCACGGTCATTTGTAATGCCATTACCATTTTTATCATGATACCAAATCGCTGTTTGATAATATCGGGCATTGCTAAAGTAAAATTTGGCACTTACGCTTACAGTCGTGTTATTATTATACCTATCCTGTACCTGGACAATATTATTAGCCCAACCCGGATTAGCGCCCCATGAGTTGTTGGTATCAAAGGTTTGTGTCCCATATAAAAGGGCTGTTTGATCATTCCCATATTCATAAACATTGCTGGCATCCGAACTTGACCAGTGACCACCATATTCGGAGTTAGTCAATTTTCCCAATACCTCGTGAAATTCAGCTACTGTCAAATCTCCCATCGGGTCATTCAACATCCCCGGGTTGTTTAGAGCATATTGATAAGGCGTCCAATCATCGGCACTTTCAGCTTCCGGGTCCACCCCAACAAACCTTCCAATACTTGCATCATAATTCCTATAAAATGTTTGGTAATAATCCGGCAAATCGCCATAATCGTTCTGCCACTCGCTGCCAGCATTGTACAAATGCTTGTTGGGTTGAGAACCAGGCGTGGTAGTATTTCCCATCACCAAACCAAATGGATAATAACTATTCTCCTGCCTTACTTTAGCAATGCCACTGCCATTATCTTCAAAACTTACGCGGGAGTTACCTTGCGTATCGGTGATCACATATTCGTTGGTTAGCACATTGGCGCTGTCGCGTACGCGGCCTTCATTAGTGGCAAAATAAACCAGGCTGCCGCCTTCGTAAACAAAACCATCAATGTAATCGGTAACCTTAACAGGCACGGTGCTGCTGCCGTTAAACTGCCGCTTACGCAGCAGCGTGCCGGTAGCATCATAAGTATAGCTGATCCACTGGTTGGTACCGGCCGTTACCCTGATGCTATCTACCCGGTTCAGGATATTGTAATGGTTTACAATGCCTTTGCGCGGGTCGATGGTCAGGTTGCCGTTTACATCGTATTTGTAAGTGGCCGTATCGGCGCTGCCGGTCAGGTTTTTAAAGCCGTTATCGGTATACTGGCTGCCGGTGCCATCGGTAACATTGGTCAGTTGGTTGCCATCGTAGCTGTAGGTCAAACTGTCAATGCGTTTTACAAGGCCGCTTAAAACGCCGTTGCGTTTCAGGCTCAGGATATTGCCATTGGCATCATAGGTAAGCCCGCCTTCATCATATGCTTTATTATTCACCCAGCTGCCGCCGGCGGCTTTCTCGTAATAACCGGCGTCTGTCAGGCGGTTCAGCTCGTCGTAGCTGTAGTTATACGCTTTCTGGGCGCTTTGGGTGCCATAAGCCGTCCCGCTCCTGGTCATCCACTTTATGGCGCTTAGCCTGCCGTTATAATAAGCCGTATTGCCCAGGCCGCCATCGGCTTTGTCATATAGCAGCTCCATACCAAACACGTCGTTCACATCGGCATTGTTAGCGGTATCGGCTGCGAGGGTGGCGTTGTTCATGCTGATCAGCTGCCCGCGGATGTTATAGCGGTAATCCAATGCCTGCAGGTAATCGGTTTTTATCCTGGCGGTATAGCTTAAACTGCTGCCTGCCGTGGCATGGAAGCCGCTGTCCAGCTTAATGCTGTTCTGCGCGATGGTATTGGTAGTAGCGATAACCGTACTGCGCAGGGTAACATCGTAAGGATAGCTGGTCCCGCTGTTCAGCCGGCCCAGGTTCTTTTTGATCAGCTGGCCCAGCTCGTTATAGGCATACGCGGCTATGCGCTTGTTGATGCCGCCGTTATAGCTTTGATCGATGGCAGTTACCCGGTCCGCATGATCATACGTATAAGCCGTCTGAACCCGGATGCTGTCGCTGCCGCTGCTGATCTTTACCGTTTTGGTGAGCATAGGCTTGCCTGTAAAATCCATTACGATGGTCGATTTATCGGGCGTGCCCGACGTATGCAGCTGGTTATTGCTTTGGCTTTGGATGGTACGGCCAAAGCTATCGTAAAACACCACGTTCATCAGCCAGGTAGCTGAAATCCCCGATCCTACGGTGCGTTTCCTTACAGCGGTCAGCATGCCGTTCACCAGCGTATCTGCCGATGCCTCGCCGCTCAGGCCCTGGGGGGCATAAGCGTAGTCGGGCGTATTGGTATGCGTGATATGATAATCGTCATAATAACTATACGCCAATGGCTCGGTATCGCTGGTGGGGAAGCTGTTATTGGTATAGTACTGATAGGTGCTGCTGGTACTGCGGTCTTCGTAATAGTAGGTGTAAGTTAAACCGCTCACATAGCTTTGCATGCTGCTTAGGCTGGTATGGGTGGCATCGGTATAAATACCCTGGCTGATGGCCCGGCCTTTAACATCGTACTTGATATAGTTCCACTTATTGGAGGCGCGCAGATTAGCATCCTGCATCAGTACGGGGCGGCTCAAAGGGTCGTACACTACATACATTTCCCCTGCCGAGGGTACTTTCTTCACCGTCATGCGCCCGCGATAGTCGTAGGTCATTTTAAACAGCAGTTTATCTACTCCCGTAACCGAAAGGCTGTAGCTGTTTGCCGCCTTCATCAAGGCCGAAGCTTTGGGCGGTACGATGCAGGTTACCTGCCCGGCATCGTTATAAATATAATAGGTATTTAACCAGGTACCCGAGGGGCCTTGCTGGCGCTTCAGCACCAGCTGGCCCAAATCGTTACTGAAGGTATAGGCCTGATTGTTTTGCTCATCTTTACCATAGGTTACCATCAGCTTACCCGCGCTGTAATAGCCGCTGCTGCTGCCCGATGGCAGCCAAACCACCACACTGTCGGCAGCGGTATTGGTGCGGTAGTCGGCCGTTTTAAAATGCTGCCCGCTCACCGGCTGAAAGCCGGTGCCGATGGAGCCCACCTCGTATACCCTTTGCAGCGGACTGTTCTCGAACAGTTGCCGGCTATAAGGCGAGGTATCGCGGGCTATGGTGCTGTTCATGCCGCCGTTGTAAAAGCTGTGCTGCTCGGTAAGCGCGGTGGGGTGGAAGCCTCCCAGTCCGTCCGCCCCGGTATAGGGCAAATAGGCTTTGCTGTTGCGCCCAAGGCTATCGTAAACTACGGGCTGCACCAGGTCTTTTTGGTTGGGGCTGCCTTTTATGGCAATGCTTTGGGCTGTGCGGCCCAGCCCGTCGAGGTAAACGCGACTGGTTTGCCTGCCGTTTACGCCAAGTACAAACAGGGCGCTGTCGGTTTTTATGCCGCTCACCTTCACTACATCCGTTTGCACATAGTCGCGGGTTTGCGCCTTTGCCAGGCCCGCCGCGCAAAGCAGCGAGCCAATGGCTAATAATATTTTCGTTCTCATGTGTTTTTTGATCTTAAGATTCGGGGGTACAATTGGTGGTATCAAGCGCGAAGATGAGACTGGTGATCCCGCTGGAGGTAAGGTCGACCGAAAAACTGTAATTCTGGTGAAAGGAGTGGCCGGCAAAGGGGGTGCAATCATGCTCAACGCCGTTGTAATACACTACGGCGCGTTTATAGCCGGTGCCCAGGCTCTCGTTGTACTGTTGCCCGTCCACGCTGATAATAACAGTATAGTTGCCCGGCGCTACATATACAGTGCCCGACTCCATTTGTGCCTGCGAAAAGCTGTATGCCAGTGTACTGCCCTGGTAAAACTGCACCGCGGTTATTGTCCCCGTACCATCGCCCAAACCTGTGGCTGTTACCAGCGGGTACGAGCCGGGATCGGGAATTGCCGATGTGGTTACACTGCCGGTTATAGTTTCATCCGGATAATAAGGGGAGGAAATGGTTAGGGTGTAGTTATAGGTGGAGTAGGCCGGATAAACGTGGGATATTATACCGCTCATCGTTGTAACATGCGTAGTATCATCCCCAAAATTCCACCTGTAGCGCAAGCCGGTGTGGTTGTCTGCGTCGGGGATGCCCACATAAAAGTTCACCGTCTTATCGCTCGATGATGTGCCGACGGTAGCTGTACCAAGGTCTGCGGGATCGGCGCCGTTGCGGTTAACATACGACATGCGTTTTACCATATTATGGTCGTTGTCGAACACCGCCAGCGGGCGCCAGAAACTGTCGTAGCTGTAGTAGGCCGCTTTGCCATTGGTATTGGTTTCCGCTATTTTCTGGCGCGATACGGTGTCGTAACCCGTAATGGCGGCCTGGGCGCAGTCAGGATATACTGCCACGTCGTCGGTTAAGATGCTGTTGCCCGGCTGGTAGCTAAGGGTAAAGGTTGACGACATACCGGTAAGTGGTAATGCCTTTTGATAATAATTGTACTTGCTGCCGCCTGTATAAGCAAAGGTATAATTATGAGATGTAGCCCCGCTGGTAAGGGTAATGGTCATTGTACCGCCTGAGGATGCTTTTATCCAGATAGAAAAAATATAATTATTTGCTCTTGGCGATTTGGTGAATACGCGGCTGGGCAAATCGGTATACGCCAGCGCCAGTCCTTTTCCGGTGCGGCCATCTGCAGAGATTTCGGCAGGATCGACATCGAACGCAGTTGACGGAATATCGGCGTCATAATTCATAAAGCCCACCTCGGCCGCTGTTGCGTTGGCAAATGCCGCCGCGGGCTGCTGCGCCATCACGTCGGTTAATACGGTATTGGTATGCCGGTTGTTGTCGTTACTGGTTTGCAGGTAGCCACGATAGTCGTACATCACATCGTTTTCGGTAACGAAATACCTTGAATCACTGCCAAACACATTAGAACTAATGGCTGAAGGTGTAAAATTAGTAACACCTGTGCCCGAAATGTAACTAAGCTTGTGCGCGGGCAGGTACAGGTCATCGTATCCTGAAAAAGCAAAGGTTTTGAACTTTACCAAACTTGCTCCCACGGTGCGCAGGCTGTCGCGCTGCACCTGCTGGTAAGTTTCTACCGGGATATTGCAGTTCATCTGTTGCATATGATACAGCGCCAGGTTCACGCTGTCGGTACCCGAATTGGTGGCCGCGTAATCCTTCACATACTTGATGTTGGTAATGTTCACGCTGCCATCGCTGCTTGTCGATTGTTGTTTGGTCATCAGCTTGTGATAGGCGCTGTTATAGTAGTAGTCTACCGTGCTCTGCTTATAAAGTGTAGTGCTGTTCAGGTCATACACTTTGGTTACCACTTTGGTGGTCAGGTTGTCCACATCGGTCAGGATGTTGTACTTCGCGTAGGCGGTGTCTGTTCCGTTAGATGAAAACTTGAAAGCAGTGATACGGAATGGTGTTGCGCTGCGTGTATACGTATAGGTGGTTTTGCTTACCGTATCGCCGGCGCTGTTAAAGGCGGTTTGCCTGGTCAGCAGGCCGCGCTCAAAATCGTAATTGGTATTGTTGGGAAAAGGATAGGTGTTCTTATCGTTAGTGGCGAAACTGAGCGTGGTGCAACTTGGGCGCGCCAGGTAAACCTTAGTAGGGCGCCAGTCGGTACCGTAGCTTGTATCCCAAAAAGTTGCGGGCGTGGTGTATTCGTATCTCGTTTTGCCCGCCCCCGGCTGACTAACTGTGACCATACCGTATACAATGCTCTTGTCCTCGGGCGACAGGTCGTCTTCCGAGCGGATGGTGGAGTTTTCCCATTGGGCCTGCGTTGTACCCCCACCGCTGTAAGGTGTAGTGAACTGAAACTGCGGCATAGATAAGGCCCGGCCGCTGCCATTGCCCGAAGCATCGCTATAACTATAATCGCGGACGCTTGCTTTTGTGGTATCCGTGCCATTGTAGTCTCTTATCTGCCTTACCCGGAAGCCGCTGCCGTAGGTATAGCTGTCCGCCGTAGCATCGTAAAACTGGTTAGGCTCATATTTGAGGACGGTAAAGCCGCCTTTCGAATACTTTACGGTGTCCATCAGGCCTATCTTGGCCGAGTCGGGCACCATGAAGCGGCTTACCCCATTTATGAAGTAGGGGTAATCGAAGTTATGGACACCAGGATAAATGTTACGGTAACGCTCCAGCGTGGTATCCGAAGGGTTTACATATACCGATGATATCAGCGAGGTATTGCTGCTGCCCGTGTAATAGCCCCAATAATCGAGTTTTTTGGAAGTAGAATCGGGCAGGGAGATGACCGGGTGGTACTGTCCCCGCATTTGCAGGCCCTTATAAGTAAAGCTGTACTGATGGTCACCAACATCTATTCCCGTTAAAAACTCGCGCCCGTACTCGCTGCCATCGCGACTGTAGGGATTAGTGTAGGTGAAATTTACCGACTTGCCGTAACCCATTATCCCGCTGACTACCGTACCGATCCTCGCGTAAGGATAATAGCTGAAACCCAATACCGGTTTGGCTGTGCCGCCGCGCGAGCTTACCGATATGGTAGTTAAGTACTTGGTATACATATACTCAACGGTTTCAAACTGATAAGTAGCGGTTGAACTGCCCCCCAATGCCAGCCTGATAGGTGTACTGCGGTAGATATCGGGCGCAATGGTATAATCAAAAATGACCGAATTGCCGCGCATATCCGTAATGCTGCTTAGCTTCCAGGCGGTATAATAGGTAATGCCATACCTGTACAAGCTGTAATCACGCTTAAAGAAGCTGACTGTTCCGCTGGTGATAGTATTCTTTCTCTCAGATTCTATAACATCAAATATATAGGTAGTACCCTGATCGTTGGTGATAGTAAAGCTGCTGATTTTGCCCACCCCATCCGTATCTGTGCTTACCTTATAGTCCCGGTAGGGAGAGGCCCTGAAATGATGCGCCGAATCCAGGTACAGGCGGCATGACAAGCCCGGTGCAATTACGTTGAACTCGTCGGGTTCGGTATCAGACAGGTCGTTGAAGTTGCTGTTGATATAGGAAATGTCCCAGGCTTCGTTGGTGCAGTCGGGCCCGGTGTTGTGAAATGCAAAATTGCCGATCCCGGTGGAATTGGTGTTGTACAGCCAACCTTTCCGGTCATGGCTGGACTCATCCTTTTTCACGTCGTCGGGCAGGTCGCGCACGGTACGGTACACCGCGCCGCCAATGTTCACGTTCCAACTGATGCCAGCGTTGCCCTCTACCTCCTTCACCTTTACGCCATTTGAATTGTAGCTGACACTTACAGGTACGCTGAGAGATCCGTTGGTGACGTTATAAAGCGGGATGGTGACACTCGCCGCCCCCGTAAAGTTATTCACCGATGCCACGCCTTGCCCAAAAATACGGCAATAGGATAGCAGTATCATGCCCGTGAGCATGATGAAAATTCGTTTGTTCATAAGTTTGAGTGTTTAATGTTTGGCTGCCTTTACAGCAATTTGCCTTTTGATTTGGTTGAGTTGAGATCGCATAGCTTGAATACTTGCGCTTTGCTGCTGGTTGACCGCTTTCTGCTCGTCCACCTGCCTGTCCTTTTCGATCAGGTACAGCGTCAGCTCCTCCACCTTCTTCATGAGTAACTTGTTCATCTCGCCCACGTTCAGCCCGTTTTTTACTATTTCCTCTTCTGTTGGGATCTCGGGCAGATGGTGGTTCTGATCAATATAGGTTTTCACCGCCGAAAGCGCCGGTAATTTATAGGCTGGTTTTAACACATAGTCGCTCCATCCGGTCAAATCAACTTTTACTTCCTGACTATGGATGATACCTTTTACCGACAAGAGTTCGTCGGGATTTGTGGTACCAATGCCCACATGGCCATTGCCTTTGAAAGAGATCAACGTATCTTCGGTGGTGCTACCTAAATCATATGATCGCAATTGATATAAGGCGGCATCTTTATATAATGAATTATTGGGTGATGTATACCACCTGAATTGCCCGGGGTAGCTTACACCTGAAATGCCATTATAGTTACTTACGGCAACTTGCTGAAAGATATTACTTCCGTTGGCAGAACTCCCGGAGACCAGGCTTGCAGCCGTCACATTCCCCGAAAAGAGGCCCGATCCATCTACATGTAGCTTGGCCGATGGATTCAAGACACCAATACCCACAAGGGAATTGGTAAATATGCCAGCACTGTTTATTGGACTAACCCAGTAGTCGAGACCTGTTGATCCAGCAACGGTGGAGATAAGTTGAAATCCGGAAATAGAGCATATTGACTGACCGCTTTGTAACGCGGTAATTGTTAATCGCCAGTATCGGGCTGCAATGGAAAGCGTATAGGATGGATTAAGATTGGTGTTGCCAGTTACAGTGGCAAAATTTGTCCATGATGAATTATCATTACTGTAGTCAATAGTGTAACCTGCAGGAATATATCTGGCATCAGAACTCCAGTTTGTGCCAAAAGAAATGACATTAACCGTTAAAGAGGTGCTTCCGATATCTACCGTCATATACTGTGATGTTGTCAACGAAGTATATGATTGCGAACTCCTGTAAAGAGCTCCGCCACCGAAATTGTTTCCGTTGGTAGTGAGCGTGCCGGTAGCGGCGAGGTCGGCCATGCTGCCCTTTTGTATAAAATTTGGCCCTATTGCAGTGCCCGATAATGTGCCACCGGTTAATGGCAGAGACTGACCAAACGCATTAAATGTACTAATGATAACTAATACGGCTATAGCGGCCGCAACTTGCATTGGGGTTCTTTTTTTCATGTGATGGAAATTTGAAGATTATAAATATAAATTGGACGAATGGGGGGGAGTATACATATAGCACATTGCGCTGTGATCATTGTTGCTTATTTTTTAATTGTTGTTTAAGCTGATTTAGTTGTCGTTGCTGAGTCTCAATGGCCGTATTTTGCTCAATCAGGTACAGCGTCAGCTCCTCCACCTTCTTCATGAGTAACTTGTTCATCTCGCCCACGTTCAGGCCGTTTTTTACTATCTCCTCTTCGGCTGGGATCTCGGGCAGATGGTGATTCTGATCGATATAGGTTTTCACCGCCGACAGCGCCGGTAATTTATAGGCGGGTTTTAACACGTAGTCGCTCCAGCCGGTCAGGTCGACCAGTACTTCTTTGGAGTGGATGGTGCCGTTGACCGACAGTAGTTGGTCGGGTGTGTTCGTGCCGATGCCGACCTTTCCATTGTTTTTGATCGTCATGCGGTCTGTGGTGGTCGCGCTGCCGTCCGATGTCTGAAAGACGATCTTGCCCGGAACGTAGGATGATCCGGGCGTGCCGTCAACGATACCGACGATGCTGGCGCTGGGATTGGAGAACGATGCCCCGGAATTGGCCGCCCAAAAGCTGAACGAGCCGAGCCAGTCGCCGCTTTGACTTGCAGCCGGCGAGGCGGCCGTTCCGCGCGCCCTCCGGAAGCTGAGGTCGGTGCGGTAGTAGTCGGTAGCGGAATAGTTATAGAGGCCCAGCTCGTCATAGTAGCCGTCCTTTATCAGGCGGGGCATCTTAAGGGTGTTGCTGTTATCGTATATACTAAGTTTGGTGGACGGGCTTGTCGTGCCGATGCCGACATCGCCCGACGTGTTGATAAACATGCTGTAGCTGGCAGATGGCGAAGTTTTGAGCGTACTGAACCCGATGCCGCCCAGCGCAGAAAGGGCAAGGTCATTAGATTGCCGGGTGAGGCTGAATACGTGGTTCCCGCCGGTAGCCGCGTCGTAGCCAAGGAACCCGTTGCCCGCGTAAGCGACAACCCGGGTATTTCCGGCAACGGTCAGCAGGTCGCTCCCATCCCCGGTGCCTATCGCCACATGTCCGTTGTTTTTGATCGTCATGCGGTCTGTGGTGGTCGCGCTGCCGTCCGATGTCTGAAAGACGATCTTGCCCGGAACGTAGGATGATCCGGGCGTGCCGTCAACGATACCGACGATGCTGGCGCTGGGATTGGAGAACGATGCCCCGGAATTGGCCGCCCAAAAGCTGAACGAGCCGAGCCAGTCGCCGCTTTGGCTTGCAGCCGGCGAGGCCGCCGTTCCGCGCGCCCTCCGGAAGCTGAGGTCGGTGCGGTAGTAGTCGGTAGCGGAATAGTTATAGAGGCCCAGCTCGTCATAGTAGCCGTCCTTTATCAGGCGGGGCATCTTAAGGGTGTTGCTGTTATCGTATATACTAAGCTTGGTGGACGGGCTTGTCGTGCCGATGCCGACATTGCCGGAGTTATAATAAATATCTCCGGGGGTAGAGCCGGACCATGTTTGCGCGTTGGAAGCAAAAGAAATTGCCGAAAGCAGGATGATGACTGCCAGTGAGACTTTTTTCATGTTAATATGATTAAGCGTTGATGCAACTTCGTGTTGCATTCAACTAAAGAATGGTGAAAGAATAAAATTGAAGGCCGCCAACACGGTGTTGGTTCGGTACAAAAACGGGGACCGTAACGTTACACAACAAATATCCGGACAATCCGAAACAAAAATGGTGACACAACTGTGTCACCATTCGATGGGTATTTAGTAATGATTTATTGTGTGATCAGGTATTTATCCGGGCCGGTAAAACAACAAAGCAAATGCGTCGCAGGTCGCAGGCGAAGCAAAGAGACTGGCAGAGAAAACTTTAAAAGCCAGCCAGGTGCTACAAACCGAAATTTAAGCCTGAGGTATTACCCCTGTCAAGCAATCAATTAATGATTTTCGCTTCCGGGTTCGATCTTATTTTGGCCAGTTTGTCGTGCCAGGTTTGTAACTCTTCAGGCGTTAATCTTACCCAATCGGTTACCTCGCCAATAATTTTCAACGGTGCCTTGCTTCGGTATGACCGGGTGGGATTGCCCGGAAATTTTTTATCAGTAACATTAGGATCATTCTCAAAAACCCCGGTCGGTTCCACAATATAAACCCGCCCGCTACCATCTCCCTTAGCCAGTTCCGCGGCAAGGCCTGCGCCATTTGGCAACGCTGTGAAATAAATATGGTTCATAATTACTTCGGTGTGGTAATTAGACCTGAAGCCGGCGGTTAAAAGATCGCCAATTTGCAGATCAGCTTTTGTTCCGTGATAAAACGGACCGCTTTCTAAAACCTCTGTTTTCCCGGTTTCAATAATGTCGTCCTTCATTTATGATGCTGTTAAACGTGGGTAATATCGCCCTGATATAAAGTCAAAAATATAAGGTATCCAGTACAAAAAAGCATTTCCTCAACTATAATTTCATGGACACAATAGGCAATAAATGAAATCGTTATAATTACAACAGCAGGTTTAAAAAGATGTTAATTTAGTTTTGCAATACAGCGAGGCAAAACCCTCGCCTTACTTTGTTGTTATTAGCCTTGTTACCAAAAACAAACCCCCTGGCTTTATGACTCAACCATCAAAACAAACTTTATCTGACGATTCGTTGCGTACCGTTTTTGTAGAGCAACTAACCATCCTCTATAACGCCAAAACCAACCTGATAGAAAATCTACCGCGCCTGGTTGAACAGTGCACTTTTCAAAATTTAAAGTCGGCACTGCGGGAGGATCTGGAAGATTCTAAAACCCAAATGGCAACGCTAAAAGAGATCTTTAAACTGATGGCGGCATCGTGGGAAACGGAGAAATGCCTTGGCGTTGATGCCATGATCAGGGAAGCCCTGCAGCAGGTTAGCTATAAGCAGGATAACCATTATGAGAGTGATATGTCTATCCTGTTCTACTTGTCGGCAATTCAAAACATGCAGGTGGGCGCCTGTAAAATTTTGCATTTGCTGGCCAAAAAGATCGCCTACCAGCCTTATGCCCAACTGGTGCTGGAATGCCTGGATATTTCGCGCGATAACTCGAAGCTGATACAGTACGTGGCCGGAGAATATTTTGATATAGCTCCTGACGCTTAATTCCCATGAGATAAAACCAAAAGATTTGCCGGCCAAACCTCCCCTATTATTTTTAACCGTTTTAAATTAGGCCCAGCCTCAACATCTTTCTGTATTTTAACTTCATAATAAAAACTATTTTTCTACTTTAGCCTTAAATACTATGCATGCATAATGATAGGACAAATTATCTTCATCATCATACTGGCCGCGGCCATCTACCTGTTCAGTAAAAATGTGGCTAAAGTGCGCCGTAACATCCTGTTAGGCAAGGATACCGACCGCTCCGATCAACCCGCCCTGCGCTGGAAGACAATGGCTAAAATCGCCTTAGGTCAAACCAAAATGACCAAGCGCCCGGTTGCCGCTGTAATGCACTTTTTCATCTACGTGGGCTTCATCATCATCAACCTTGAGGTGATGGAGATCATGATAGACGGCATCTTCGGCTCGCACCGTATTTTTTCTAAACCGCTGGGCAGCTTGTATGGTTTGCTGATCGGTGGCTTTGAAGTACTGGCCCTGCTTGTGCTTACATCCTGCGTGGTTTTCCTATGCCGCCGTAATGTGCTGCATTTAAAGCGCTTTAGCGGTGTAGAGATGAAAAGCTGGCCAAAGTCTGACGCTAACTACATCCTGATCACCGAGATTTTGCTAATGACGGCTTTCCTCACCATGAACGGGGCCGATTATAAGTTACAGGCCATGCACTTCGGGCATTACGTTACCGCTGGCAGCTTTCCCATCAGTTCGCTTATCGCCCCTATCCTGCCGGGATCGACCGGGGCTTTGGAGGGTATCGAGCGCGGTTGCTGGTGGTTCCATATCATCGGCATACTGGCATTTTTAAATTACCTGCCCTATTCAAAGCACTTCCATATTTTACTGGCGTTCCCCAATACTTATTACAGCAATCTTAATCCCAAGGGTAAGTTTACCAATATGGCATCGGTTACTAACGAGGTTAAGGCTATGCTTGATCCATCTTTTGTGCCCGAAACTACCGGCGAAGTGGCCCGCTTTGGCGTTAAGGATGCCACCGACCTGACCTGGAAGAACCTGATGGAGGCTTATACCTGTACCGAGTGCGGACGCTGTACCTCGGTCTGCCCGGCTAATATTACCGGTAAACTATTGTCGCCGCGTAAAATTATGATGGATACCCGTGACCGGATCACCGAGATCGGCAATAACATCGACAAGCACGGCAAAGACCATGTAGACGATAAAACCCTGCTGGATAACTACATCACCCGCGAAGAACTATGGGCCTGCACCAGTTGCAACGCCTGTGTGGAAGCCTGCCCAGTAAACATCAATCCGTTGGAAATTATCACCGAAATGCGCCGCTATGTGGTGATGGAAGAATCGCAGGCGCCGGCCAGCCTGAATAACATGTTCGGTAACGTGGAAAATAACGGCGCCCCATGGAAGTATAGCCAGGCCGACAGGTTTAACTGGGCGGAGAAGCAGTAAGCAGTTGACAGTTAGTAGTAGCAGCCATTTACGGGCAATAAATTTAGTTTGATAGATGTTACAGGATACAGCCGCGATAGAAGACAAATACAAGCTGTTTATTGAAAAAGCAGCCGCCACAAAAATGGTGTGGGGATTGATGAGCAAGGATGGCTGGGCTAACTCCCATTCTAACGAGGACGAGGACGTTGATATCATCCCATTTTGGTCGGACAGGGCTTATGCCAAGGCTTGCGCCCGCGACGATTGGCGGGGATATGTGCCTACCGCAATTCCATTGGCCGAATTTTTAGAGAGCTGGTGCATAGGGATGGCCGACGATGAAACATTGGTGGGTGCCAATTGGGATGCCAATATGTTTGGCATGGAAGCCGATGCACTGGAGGTTGCTGCCGATATTTTAAAACAACTGAAAAGCATTAATTCATCTATAAAATTTAGAGATTACAGCAGCATAGATGAATTTTTGAACAATATAACCGAAGAAGACAATTAACGATAAGCTAAGCTTAATAACGATGCTGGAAATACCAACTATGGCCCAAATGGTGGCCCAGGGCAAAACCCCTGATATTTTATTTTGGGTAGGCTGTGCCGGTAGCTTTGATGAGCGCGCACAAAAGATCACCCGCGATATCTGCAAGATATTGCAGCACGTGGGCATCAGCTACGCCGTGCTGGGTACCGAGGAAAGCTGCACGGGCGACCCGGCCAAGCGTGCCGGTAACGAGTTTTTGTTCCAGATGCAGGCCATGATGAATATTGAGGTGCTTAACGGTTATGAGGTTAAAAAGATAGTTACCGGCTGCCCGCATTGCTTCAACACCATTAAAAACGAATACCCCGGTCTCGGCGGCAATTACGAGGTGATCCACCATACCCAACTCATTCAGCAATTAATTGACGAGGGCAAACTAAAGGCCGAGGGCGGCGAAAGCTTTAAAGGTCGCCGGATTACTTATCACGATCCCTGTTATTTAGGGCGCGGTAACGATGTTTACGAAGCGCCACGCCGTTCGCTGGAGATTTTGGATGCCGATTTGGTTGAACTGAAGCGCTGCAAAAGCAACGGCCTGTGCTGTGGCGCGGGCGGTGCGCAGATGTTTAAGGAACCCGAAAAAGGCAACAAGGAAGTAAACATGGAGCGTATGGACGATATCCTGCAATCGCAAGCCAAAGTGGTAGCCGCGGGATGCCCCTTCTGCATGACCATGTTGAGCGACGGTGTTAAACACAGCGAAAAAGAGGGCGAGATACAGGTGCTGGATATTGCAGAGATTACGGTAAGGGCTAACGGGCTGTAGGGTTCAATCTGCAACCCAATTACTCCCCGTCATGCTGAGTTATAAAAATCCGGCGGCCTCTTAATGGTTAAATGACATGCCGATGAAAGCCCCCTCTAAATCTCCCCCAAAGGGGGGGACTTTGGAACCCTCTCCTCTGGAGAGGGCAGGGTGAGGCTTCAGCGGAAAAACAAACATGTCATGCTGAGCGCTAGCGAAGCATCCCCGATACGCAGGGCGGGCATGCTTAGTTTGGGATGCTTCGCTATCGCTCAGCATGACGATCAGGAGTTCTTAAAATCTTACAAACAGTTCCTTTGCTATCTTTTAAACGCACTTGGCTTAATTTCAATATCCGGGGCATTAAATTCCGGCATGTTTTCAATTTGCTGCATCTTTCGTATCAAGGGTAATATCAGCGTGGCCTTTATTACAATGCCTGCCTTTACTGCTTTAAACGGATCGCGTATGGCATCGGCATTGGTGCCCATGCCCTCCCCGTTTTTAACCATGCCGATGATCTTGTCGTTAACAAAAAGCGGCGACCCGCTGCGCCCGGCGCTGATATAATCGCTGATAACAAAATTATTAGAAGCATCGGGATAGGTTTTGATTTTGGCTGTCCCTAAACCCTTAGACCATGTTTTGGCCCCGGTTTTAGCTTTATACACCATGTACGATGGGTGGAAGAAGTCCTCATCGGGGTAATGATCGTCCGACAGATCTAAGGAATCTACCGGCAGGGGCCTGGCTTCGTCCTTTAATAAAAAAGCCAGAACCCGCTTAAACCTTTTTTTTTGAAAGGACAAAACGGCGATATCCTCCTCGTCCGACGAAAACACATAAGGTTTTACCCGGCTGTCGTTTGCTGTCAGCAGCGGCAGTTTGATCTTTTTTATCCTGTCGGGCACTGCCGATACGGTCAATGTGATATTGGTATTCAGCAGGTGCTGGTTTTTGCCCAGCAAGGCACGTTGCACACTGTGCTTGGTGGTTACCAGGTAAACCCGGGCGCTATCCTTAAACAATATCCCGGTAGCGGTTAAAGTATCGGTACCGGCCTTAGCGCCACCCGGCCCGGGGTATACGCTTTCCAGGTAAACAATGGAGCCAAAGGCCAGGTCCATTGTTTTTGAAGACACCGACCAGCTTTGCGCCATAGATAGTTTGCAGCATAAGGCAAGCAGTAGTATAGCTATTTTTTTCATCTTATTTTTTTACAAGATTGTATTCGCCCCAAAAATCGGTGGGGAACAGTTTATAGCCCTGGGCAGGATCCGAGCCGATAATGTAGCTTTTACCATCAGCTTTTACATAGCTGTACATACCCGTTCTCACCTCCGTGAAATTAGTGCTGTACCTCGATTCGCCATCAAGCTTAATATTGTAATAAAACTTACTGAGCCTATCTCCTATGCCCAGGTATTTCAGCGGGATGGCGATTTCGCAATTAAAATTAACTCCCGCATCCAGCATAAAGCCAATCTTTATGCCCTCCTCATTATAAATAGAAAGCGTATTATCGGCTATATCCTTTACGTTGGCCAGGCCTATCCATTTAAAATATTCGGTCAGCTGCTTATTCTTCACCCTTACAAACGAGTCGAGCTGCACCCTGTCCCTTTCTACGTTTTTGGTTATTGCAGGCCGGTCTTCAACAGAAAACCATTTACTGCCCATTTTATCATAAACCGGAAAGATGATGGCAGGCGCGTTTTCCATCTTCTTTTTAGCCTTGCTGACGGTTAGCGTAATACCGCCCATGTTTATTTTTTGTACCGCGTCCTTATCTGCGGCGCGGACCGTTAAATACAGGTAAGTATCATCGTTAGTTAGGGTATAAAATATTTGCGAGGCTTTGTTATAAGCCTGCAACTGATCGCCCCACTCATCTAAACGACCATCAATTTTAACTTTATCCGGTGCACGCAAACCACCCTTTTGCACTTCCGGCAATTTTTTCTGTGCGGCTACAGTTAGGGCAAGCATACACAAACCGATAAACAAGCAGTTTTTTAGCATCATACAAATTATTGCTTTTTTGCCAGGTTGTACTCACCCCAAAAATCGGTAGGCGCGGTAGCCGTGATCACCACCGGTGGCGCAAACCGGCCATTCGGCGGCAACGGCGTTTCGTCGGGCGCATTAATTTTCAGGTGATAGCTAAATGGTGTAGCTGGCAGGTTAAGGTATTTTAGCGGGATAGCCAGTTCATAAGTATAAGTCAACCCCGTATCGAAAAGGGATACGGCTTTAATACCCTCTTCGTTATAAACCGAAATAGCCGGGTCGGTAATCGGCTTTATCCCTTTAATATTGATCAGCTTTGATTTGTTTTGCAGCAGTGTGTTCAGCTCCCCCACAGGTACCGGGCCATCATGGGCCTCGCTTTTTTCGTTATTCATCTTAGCAAACATATTGGTAACCGCCGACATATCCGCACCGCGCAACACCGGGTAGGTAACCATGACCGCCTCCGGATCGTTCTTTTTGATGATGTGGTTAATGCTTAACGTAATACCGCCGCGCAGTATCTTATCTACAATATCGCGGTATTTGCATTGTATGGTAAGGAACAGCCTTTCGTCATCGTTGCTGATGGCGTAATAAATTTCGGTGGCCGTATTATAGGCTTGCAGCTTGCCCTCCCATTCGGTCAGTTTACCGTCGGTTTTCATATCGGCGGGGGCGCGCAGGCTCACTTCCTGTTTATTAGGAAGCTTCTGCGCCTGTACGGTGGCAATCATCAAACATAAAACCGCAGTCTTTCCAATCGGCAGGGTGTATTTCATAGCATTATTTAGCTAAGGTGTACTCACCCCAAAAATCGGTAGGCGCGGTAGCGGTCATGGGCATTGGCGGAGCGGGCGGGCCATCATGCCGCATCGGGGTTTCGTCGGGCGCGTTAATTTTCACGTGATAGCTAAATTGAGTAGCAGGTAGGTTGAGGTATTTTAGCGGAATAGCCAGTTCGTACGTATAGGTTAGGTCTTTATCAAACATGGATACCGCTTTGATGCCCTCCTCGTTATAAACCGATATCGACGGATCGGTAATATCCTTTATCCCTTTAATATTGATCTGCTTCGATTTCGCTTGCAGCAGAGTGTTCAACTCGCCGAGCGGGACAGGGCCATCTTTGCCATCATTTTTAATATTTGTAGCCCTGGCAAACATATTAGTAGCGTCAGACATATCCCCTCCCCGCAGCACCGGGTAGGTAATGGTTACGGCTTCAGGGTCGTTCTTCTTGATAATATGGTTGATGCTTAACGCGATGCCGCCACGCAATATTTTATCTACAATGTCGCGGTATTTACATTGTATGGTGAGGTAAAGTTTAGCATCATCGTTACTGATGGTATAATAAATTTCGGTAGCGTTATTATAAGCCTGCAGCTTGCCGTCCCATTCGGTTAGTTTACCATCGGTTTTCATATCGGCTGGTGCACGCACGCTTACCTCCTGCTTGCCGGGTAGTTTTTGAGCGTTAGCGACGCTAATTGCCGATAAAAACATAGCGGGTATTATAATTTTAAAAGTCGACTTTTTCATAGGATGCTGACAGGTTAATAATAGTTGCTCATAAAACTAAATAATTAGTTTAACTAAAACAATAGGCCACAAAAATGTTGCAGATAAATTTAGATTTAGGCGATCTTTTAAATCAGCCGGTGCTTTTGCCAGGCGGCACCATGGTTCATCTTATAATGGTAATATAACCGGATACGATGGTTTTGTCAACTTCGATAACATAATAATAAGCCCCGGCAGGCAGCGGGTGGCCATTACTTGTACCATCCCAACTTTTTGCATAACCGGCAGATTGAAAAACTAATCCCCCCGTGCGGTTATAAACCTTCAGCTTGCAATCGGGGTAATAGATAAGCTGGGGAATTTTCCAGGTATCATTAACGCCATCGCCATTTGGTGTAAACGTATTGGGTACCATAATGGTAACTTTCACTAAAATATCGGCTTCGGCTGTACAGCCATCATTGTTGAATACGGTTAATTTATATTTAGTACTGACGGGCGGGCTTGCCATTGGATTAGCGATAGTGGCATCGCTTAAACCTATGGCCGGCGTCCACATAAATTTGCTGATGTTGCCGTTTATAACAGGTTGCAATTGCAGCTGGCCGCCATAGTTAGTGGTTAAGTTGCCGGCAAATTTAACTGTTGGAACTTCGCTGACGCTAACGATCAGCAAGGGCGAACTTACGGGCAGTACGCAATTGCTCAGGTCGCCAATGGTGCAACTTACCCTATCCCCATCATGCGGGTTGTTAAGTGTGTAGGTTGATTTGTTATCGCCAGCATCCTGGCCGTTTAATTGCCATTGATAAACCATGCCGGGACTACTTCTGCTGCTTGAGGCCGTGTACGTTACCGGGTGGGCGCCGCAAAGCGGGTTCTCTGAAGCGCTTACCGTAACGGTATGCAATGCCGAGGGTTTAAGCACGGGTACTGTTACCGTCATGCTATCGGCAGATGTGGTGCAGAGATCAAAATTGGTAACCTTTAATTTTAGCTTATCGCCCGATTTTAAAATGCCGGTATAAGCAGCAGAATTAACACCCGCGTTCGCCCCGTTTATTTGCCATTGATATAGTGCCTTATCATGCGCGGCGGGAACATCGGCCATGTAAGTAACCGTCTCACCCTCGCAACCGAAGTTTGGTAAGGCAATGATAGATGATATGACAGGCGCCGGCCTGGGGCCCACCTCTATCGTCTTTTTTACATCAAGGCGCCCCCGCCAATATATCTCAAAATTAAATGTACCGCGCGATAGGATCAGCAGTTTATCGCCGGTATACTTAACACACGAACCGGTGATCACCAAACTGTCTATATAATAGTTACCATTAATTATAACGGGGATTACCTTCATACAGGTGTCTATCTCCGGCGGCATGGTATAAAACAAACGACCGCTAAAAGTTTCACTACCCCCGGCAACCGGATAGGATGTTGGTGTGATCACTATTTCCTGCGCGTAGCATCGCCCCGCGATAAAAAACATCGCGAGGAAAAACCACAGTCGGCAACGTGTCGTCAACAATACTTTAATTTTAGCTTAACCGGTTATACCAAAATTAAGACTATCAAAAAAGCAAATGGTGCGCTATATATTCCTTTTTGTATTGCAGAACATCAGCCGGTTAGGTGTTTTTTATATCACAACCGCTGCGTTTTAAAATACAGCAGCGCATTGCGCAGGCTATCCACCTGCTCTGGTTCCATATTTTTTACAGGGATGGTTAGGGATGTAGCCATCGAATCCACATCTCCCTTACGGTCGTTATAGGTTTGTACAATGATATCGTCGGCTTTGGTAGTGATGCGGATGAGGCCGCTGGCAGTGGTGCCGATGTAATCCAGATCGTTAAAGGCATGCAGCTGGCACGAGTAGTATTCCTGCTTGCCGTTCTGATAGGTTTTACGCAGGCGAAGAAAGTAGCCGTCGGTAAGGTTTAGCTCCCACTTTTTCAGTTTTACCTCGTTAGATGGATCGTAAACACGGGTGAGCAGGCGGTTGCTCCAACTCAACAGTTGCTGGGCATCGGGGTCGGTTTTAAAGCTGTAAAGCAGCAAACCGGGCAACAATAAAAACGACAGTTTAAAGGTTTTTTGCAGAACTGAGTTTACCATGACAACAATAGCGTAAACGAAGTTAATAATTTGAATAAATTTGCACATGCAATTTTCTGAAAATTCGAGGGTTTGGATCTACCAGAGCAACCGTGAACTATCGGCTGCCGAGACTGAACAAATACAGCAGCAACTCAACAGCTTCGCCACCGGCTGGACCGCGCACAACCACCAGCTAAAAGCCAGGGGTGAAGTGCGTTATAACCGCTTCATCATCCTGGTTGTTGATGAAAGCCAGGCCGGCGCCAGCGGCTGCTCGATAGATAAATCCGTTCATTTTATGCAGCATTTGGAGCAGGAGTTTGGTATTAATTTGTTCGACCGGTTTAACCTGGCCTACCGCGAGGGAGAAAAAGTACTCTCGGCACCGCGACTGCAGTTTGAGGAAATGATCAGGCAGGATACCATCAACAAGCAAACCATTGTATTTAACAACCTGGTGCAAAACCTGGGCGAACTGCAAACCAAATGGGAAGTGCCGTTTAAGGATAGCTGGCATATCCAACTGTTCGCATCGTTAGTTGCAGATAAATAAACACCGCTTTTAATGTTAAGAAAAAGCCAAATTTTTTAATATCAACCGCAATATTTAATCAAAACTTAACATAAAGAAATAACCAGCTTAAATTAGCTGCGGATATTTGCATCGTGATCTGCAAGGCGTTTAACCCCACGATAACGATATCATGAAATTGCTCAACCCGTTTAAGCAATATCTCCTCACCCTCTTATTTATTCTCACTTTCGCGGCCCCGTCCTTTTCCTTTTCAATTTTGGCGCACGAGGCTATTATAGATGCCGAATGGCTGGGACACATCCGCCCGCTGCTGCTTAAAAAATACCCTGGCTCAACAGATGCCGAACTGGATAAGGCCCATGCCTTTGCCTACGGCGGCTCGCTGGTGGCCGATATGGGTTATATGCCATCGGGTTGCCCCTACTTCACCAACCTGCTACATTATGTACGCAGCGGCGATATGGTGATGGCGCTTATTAACGAATCGCAAAACGTGAACGAATATGCCTTTGCCCTTGGCGCCATGTCGCACTATATGGCCGATAAATACGGGCACGCGCTGGCTACCAATGTTTCGGTACCGATTGTTTATCCGCAATTAGAGAAAAAATTTGGCAGGGTGGTAACTTACGATAACGACCACAGCTCGCACAGCAGCATCGAATTTGCTTACGATATTATCCAAACCTATAAAGGCAATTATGCCAGCACCGCTTACCACAATTTTACCGGCTTCGAAATGGCTACACCTGTTTTAGAAAGGGCTTTCCTGAAAATTTACGGGCACAGCCTTTACAGCGTGTTCCCTAACTTTCAAAAGGCTATCAACAACTTCCGTTGGGGCGTACGCGAGTTTTTCCCCGAGCTGGCCCGCACCGCCTGGCAAACCGACCCGGAGGGCACCCAGTTATCTATCGACAGTATTAACCAAAAAACATTTACCAGCCGGATGCCGAAAAATGCCTTCGATAAGCAATTCGGTAAGGATTACGATCGTACTGGTCTGTTGGCCCGCGGCGTTGTGGCTGTAATTAACGCCCTGCCCAAAATAGGCCCGCTTAAAAAGCTGAACTTTAAATACCCCGGCATAACCGCCGAGGAACTGTATATGCGCAGCATGGACAGCATTATGGTAAACTATAACATCGCCCTGCAGCATGCCGCCGAAAATACTCTCGCTTTAGAAAACATCGATTTTGATACCGGCAACCGAACCGAACTGCACGAATACGGCCTGGCCGATAAAAGCTACGCCGATTGGATACTGAAGCTACAGGAGGATCACTTTGCCCATATCACCCCGGCGGTACAAAAGGATATCCTGGCATTTTATAGCCAACCCAACCTTAACATTCCTGATAATAAGGCACGCGAAGCATTGCTGATACTGAGTATGATTGCGCCTAAGTAAATGCGGGCAAATTACAGGATAAACCCGTTGTTATTCTGAAAGTTGTGCACCTTGATCTCGAACATCTCGGCAATGCGGCTAGCGCGCCATTTAGCTTCATCGGCCTTTTCGCCGGTGAACAATTCGTCAACCGTTTCGGTAAATAGCTTTATCCAACGCTCGAAGTGTTTGTGGCCAACCGGCAATGTTGCATGCGGCGGGAACGGGCGGCCGGTATAAGTATGTTCGCCCAGCAGGGTGGTTTGCCAAAACTGGTACATTTTTTCCAGGTGCTGCGGCCAGCGGTCTTCTATCCGATCGTGAAATATGGGGCCAAGCAGGCTATCAACCTGTATTTTACCATAAAAGGTATCAACCAGTTTCTTGATATCGTCGAGGGTTAATATGGGAGTTTGGCTTTGCATGGTTAGACAAAGGTAGTTACTAAAATGTAGTTTGAAGTAATTAGCAAGTCATGATACCTTGTAAGATCCTATCGATTTAATAAATTCCTCTCGTATCCTTTTATTTCGCCCAAACGAAAACGGGAAATAACCGCGGAAGCCTTCAAGGTTTTGCACATTAATAAAAACAACACCTTTATCAAACAATATGGCCATTTTACTACCGGCAAGCCATTTACCTTGCTTATCGGCAGTTATGTAGTGCGCGTTATTCCTGTATAAAATCCACCCGTCTTGTTCTATCTTTTCTTTTAAACTCTTCCTAAGTTCTGTTACGTTTCCATAAAAAGGGACTTTTATCAATTTATCGTTTTGATATATAACATCAATTATTAAATATAACAGGCCTATAGTTACTGCCATACCTATTTGATAATTATGGGATTGATAATACTTTGCATCAAGTATCAAAACTATAACAGCTCCAATTAAAGGTATCGGCAGTGCGTAATGACCAATAAAATCAGAATCCTTCCATTTAATTTTTATGGATTTTACCGACTTATTAAAATCTATGTCATCAACCATAATATTCCCTTTAAAAATCCAAAGGCCCCAACCTCCGCATATTCTTCAATATCAAATACTGATGATGTGCCACCCTGTCACTCGGGTTAGTGGGCGACCATTTCAGCGGATCAGGGAAAATAGAAGCAATAGCTGCCGATTCGCGTTTGGTGAGGTTGGCGGCATGTTTATGGTAGTAGTTTTGCGCGGCGGCTTCAATGCCGTATATGCCATCGCCCATTTCTATTTCATTTAGGTACACTTCCATAATGCGTTTCTTGCTCCAGAATAATTCTATCAGCATGGTAAACCAGGCTTCGAAAGCCTTGCGCACGTAGGAACGCCCCGGCCACAGGAAAACGTTTTTAGCCGTTTGCTGCGATATGGTGCTACCCCCTATCAGTTTATGGCTATGCGCGTTTTTATCAATAGCGCGTTCCATGGCTTTAAAATCGAACCCGTAATGCTCTAAAAACTTTTGGTCTTCGGCAGCCACGGCAGCACTTTTCATAGATGTAGCAATAGAATCGAAATCAACCCAGCGCTTATCTATCTTCCATGGCTTACCGTCAGCTTTACGCTCGAAGCCCCGGGTGATCATCAGCCAGGTGACCGGCGGGTTTATAAAACGGTACAACAGTACCCAAAACACGCTGAGGCTGATAAACAGGATCAACGCAAGTTTTACAATACGCCAGATGAGTTTCCAGATACCTCCTGTTTTTACACGCCGTTTCATTGTCCGAAAATAATTTTTTATTTCGGATTTTTAGAATTTAACCACAGAGGGCACAAAGAGAGAAGCACAGAGGACACAGAGAAAAAGCAGGTCATGCTGAACTTGTTTCAGCATCCCATCATACAGGTAAGGATGCAAGGTTTAACTATGCAAGTGGGATGCCGAAACAAGTTCGGCATGACCGCCTGGTAAACAAAAAAGGTGTCCAGCTTTCGCTAAACACCTTTTTATATCTTAAGCCCTCTCCTTCGGGGAGGGTTTGGGAGGGGTCTGATTACTCAGCTACCACTTCAAACGGAACCTGTACCTTCACTTCTTTGTGCAGGTTAAGGTTAGCTACATATTCGCCAACCATTTTAGGCTCGGTCTCGAAAGTAATGCGGCGACGGTCAACGTCGAAACCTTGTTTTTTCAGGGCATCAGCTACCTGGATGGTATTGATAGCACCGAAGATCTTACCGCTTTCGCCGGCTTTAGCGCCGATGGTCAGTTTTACACCTTCCAGTTTAGCAGCAACAGCATCGGCATCCTTGCGGATCTTTTCTTGCTTAAATTGCGCTTGTTTAATGTTTTCGGCCAGTACTTTACGTGCTGAAGGAGTGGCTAACTGAGCGAAACCCTGAGGGATCAAAAAGTTACGGCCATAACCTGGCTTTACGTTCACGATATCGTCTTTCTCGCCCAGGTTTTTAATATCTTGTTTTAAAATAACTTCCATTGTTAAACCTCCCGATTATTTAAGTGAATCTGTAACGTAAGGTAATAAACCAATGTGGCGTGAGCGTTTAACAGCTTGTGCCACTTTACGCTGAAACTTCAGTGAAGTGCCGGTTAAACGACGTGGTAATAATTTACCCTGGTCGTTAACGAACTTTAAAAGGAAGTTAGCGTCTTTGTAATCGATATACTTGATACCGTTCTTTTTGAAACGGCAGTATTTTTTACGGTTATCGTCCACCTTGGGAGCAGTAACGTATTGAATTTGTTCGTTTGCCATTTTAATTATGCCTCCTCGGTTTTAGTAGCCGGTTTCTTGTTGAATGCACCGCTGCGTTTTTTCTCGTTGTAAGCTACGGCATGTTTGTCCAAAGCAATGGTCAGGAACCGTACAACGCGCTCATCACGCTTCAACTCGATCTCCAGTTTGTTAATTAATTCACCCGGAGCCTTGTATTCAGTAAGGTGATAGTATCCTGTCGATTTCTTTTGGATAGGATACGCAAGTTTTCTCAGACCCCAATTATCCTCCTGGATAATTTCGGCTCCGTTAGCAGTCAGGATACCTGAGAATTTGGCAATTACCTCTTTCGCAGCATCTTCTGATAACAACGGGGTCAGAATGATTACGGTTTCGTACTGTTGCATTATTTAAATGATTTTTACTTTTTACCCGCCTATAAACGGGGATGCAAATGTAGTAAGAATATTTTTATAATCAAATAGATAGGTGGTTTTTGTTCTTATGCTCTTGTTACCTCATCCTGGGGTGATGCGAAGCATCTCTCCTTCCTACGTCATGTTGAGCGATAGCGAAACATCCCCGGATTGCATATCTATATTGCATAGTCGCTCTGCTAATTTGGAATGTTTCGCTATCGCTCAACATGACGGATTAGGAGCATCATCAACGAAATCAAAAAATCAACGCAGATCAAAGGTTCAGACAAGTTTGAAAATGAACGTCAGTATTTCATGGCGGCCGGTAGCCCCGCTATCCGTTCCAACTCCGCGCTTCCCAATGCACAGGCCGTGCAGGCTTGCGGGGTTTCCACTCCTATCGCGTTTAGGTTGAACGGTTCGTACATAAATGTAGAGACGCATAATTTGCATCTCCCGATAACGCACCCTAAGTCAACATCAAAAATCTCTTTACCATTACTATTAACAGTAAAATATTATATTTGGTAAAAACATTATCACACATGAAAAAATATTTACTACTACTTATTCTACCGCTTATCCAACTAACTGCCAGGGCGCAAACCACTATTGGTCCTGTTGAAAAAAAGATAACCGATAATATTTGCAATTGCCTGGCCAAACAGGATTTTTCGACCATAACATCAAAGGAAAAGGCGACGGAAGTTTTCACCAATTGCCTGATGGAGAACATGGACCTGCTGCCTGCCCTTGCCGAAGAACGGAAAATAGACATGACCGACCAGGAAGCCATGCGTAATGTGGGTATCGATATCGGCAAAAACCTGCTGAAGCAAAAATGCGAGTCGTTTTTGAAATTATCTATGCTGATGGTAAAAAAAGAAAACAATGGCGAGCCGCCAACTATCAGCGCCAGCAGCACCACCGGCACCTTTAAACGCATTGACAACAAGGGTTTTAATTATATTGTAATTACCGATAACAGCGGCAACGAAAAGTCTTTCCTGTGGCTGAAACAATTCCCGGGTTCCGAAGCCTTTATGGCTACACCGGTAAAAGCTACCGGCAAAAAATTAAAGATTACCTGGCAGGATATGGAAGTTTACCTGCCACAAGCCAAAGGTTATTATAACGTAAAGGAAATAACAGGGATAGAGATCCAATAATTACCGGAAAATAATTGTCATCCTCAGTTAAAACCCATGGCATGTAGGGGTGCGATGACGCGTAGAAACTAACAAAGGTTAATACTCACCCGGTCGTTGCTTCGCTCGACCACCCTCTCTTCGCCTGCGGCGGAAAGAGGGACAAGGTTATCCGGTACTGCTTCTGCCCTCGTTTCGCGCAACGAAGAGAGGGTCGACCAGCGTAGCGTAGTCGGGGTGAGTATTCACGTCTGGATAGCGATAGTGAAGGATTCCCGCTACGCATTATCGCTTTGTGCTTATCGGGGATGCTTCGCTCGCGCTCAGCATGACGGGTGGGTGAAAACAGGAAAAGGCGCTGATAGCGCCTTTTCCTGTTTGTGTTTTTTAACTTACTTCGCCTGCAAAGTAACGGTTGCCGGCGCTAATCCATCCGCCGTAGCGGTAAAGGTAATAGCCCCTGCTTTAGCGTTCGACTGCAAAATGGCCAACGCCAAACCGTGGAAAGCCTTGCGGTAATCGGCTTTAAACGGATCGTGGCTTACCGGGTCGCCGTTGTCTACACCAGCTATAAAGGCATTGCCTTTTAGTTTAAAGTTAACTTTGTTATCGGCATTAGGTACGATATTGCCGTCCTTGTCCAGTATCCTAACAGTAACAAACGACATATCCTTACCATCTGCCTTGATGTTCTTTCTATCGGCAACCAGTTCAATTTTAGCGGCCGGACCGGCAGTGTGCACCTCGGTTGTTTTAACCACTTTGCCATCCTTGTATGATACGGCTTTCAACGTGCCCGGCTCGAAAGGTACGCCCCATGAGATATGCAGGTCGTCGCCCTGTTTGGCTTTTTTACCCAGCGATTTGCCATTCAGGAACAATTCCACTTCATCGGCATGGTTATAATAGGCCCAAACCTGTATAGTTTTGCCTGCTTCCCAGTTCCAGTGCGGCAGGATGTGCAGCACGGTTTTGTCGGTCCACTCGCTTTGGTACATGTAATAAACATCCTTAGGAAAACCCGCCAGGTCGATGATGCCAAAGTACGAACTGCGCGACGGCCAGGTGTATGGTGTGGGTTCGCCCAGGTAATCAAAACCAGTCCAGATGAACATGCCTGACAGGAAAGGGTATTTCTTGATCGGTTTCCAGCTTTCTTCGTGCGTTGATGCCCATGGGGCCGATACGTTATCATAGGCCGATACGGTATTGTCGGCATTCATGTTCACGTGGTCGTTATAATTACCTTTTACCGGCCAGCGGCGAATGCTATCCAGCTTTGGCGGCATATCATAATAACCACGGGTTTCCAGCGCCGATGTAGTTTCCGACCCAATGAAGATCTTGCCCGGGTAACGTTTGTGAAAGTTTGGATAATCGCGGAAGTGGTAGTTATAGCCCACCAAATCAACCGCGCCCGATTTGATGATCTTGTTAGTGGTATCGGGGTTGTTGTTAGCGGTGCTTAATGGGCGACTGGTATCCAGCTTATGGATAATCGCCGCCATTTCGGTAGCCAGTTCGCCGGCGCGTGGGCGGCCCTGCTCGGGGATCTCGTTACCCATGCTCCAAATGATTACACTGGGGTGGTTGCGGTCGCGCAATATCTGGTCTTCCAGGTCGCGTTTGTGCCACTCTTTAAAAAATATGGCATAATCGTATTTTTCTTTGGTGCGTTCCCAAACGTCAAAAGCTTCGTCCATCACGATGAAGCCCATTTTATCGCACAGATCTAATAATTCGGGCGATGGGGGATTGTGCGATGTACGGATAGCATTACAGCCCATGGCTTTCAGTATCTCCAGTTGACGCTCGGTAGCACGCACACTCACGGCCGAACCAAGGCTACCCAGATCGTGGTGGTCGCACACGCCTAAGATCTTGGTCGGTACACCGTTTAAGCTGAAGCCATTATCGGCATTAAAATCAAAATAACGGACACCAAAATTGGTGGTATAGCTATCGGTCAATACTTTGCCGTTATAAACTTTGGTTACAGCCTTATACAGGTACGGGCGCTTGTCCGACCATAAATTTGGCGCAGCCATTTTAAACTGCTGGTGCATCGTAGTAATACTATCGGCCAGGTTCACTTTATTGCCCGTGCTGGTTATGGTTTTACCCTGCGCGTCATAAATGGTGGTGGTCATATCAACCATTTGTGGTTTGCCACTGTTGCGGATGTTCACCTGCAACTCTACACTGGCCTGCTCTTTACTCACTTTTGGCGTGGTAATAAAAGTCCCCCAGTGATCTATCGCCACTTTATTGGTAGTTACCAGCCACACGTTGCGGTAAATTCCCGAACCTGAATACCAGCGCGAGTTTGGCTGGCTTGCATTATCAACCTTAACGGCTATCACATTGGCCGCGCCGTATTTTAAATAAGGTGTCAACTCGTAACGGAACGAGATATAACCGTTGGGACGGAAGCCCAAATGATGCCCATTGATCCATACATCGCTTTTTTGGTAAACGCCATCGAAATCAATATATACCTGCTTGCCTTTTGATGTTGCAGGCACGGTAAATGTTTTGCGGTACCAGCCAATACCGCCCGGCAGCGCGCCGCCTTCGGGTGTAGCGGGGTTATCTTTGCTAAATTCGCCTTCGATGCTCCAATCGTGCGGGAGGTTGAGCAGGCGCCAGCTTTTATCGGCAATTGATGCTTCCTGGCCATTGTCTACATCGCCCAGGTGAAAGCGCCAGCCGGCATCAAAATCGACAGTAGTGCGACTTTGTTGACCGTAGCCTTTTACTGTAAATAATACAGTTAAAGCAAGCGCTAACAGCTTGCCTTGTTTAAAACAGATGTGGTTTAATATCATATGGAATTGATGGTTGGGTATAGATACAAAAACGAAGTTAGTAATTGCCTTATATATACAAAGACACGCCCGCCGAAATATTATACCATTCAGGGTGATTTTTTCCGCACCGTGAAGCTGTCTTCGCCGTAAACCACATCGCTATTGGTAATACCCTGCACTACAATGCGGAATTTGCCGGTGATATCGCTGGTATAAAACGAGATCTCGGTTTCCTTTTCCGAACTGATGCCGACACCATGCTTCCAGCAGATGGTAGAGAGGTAATCTGGTTCGGTTGGATTGATCTTGGCGTAATCGGCACCGTAAAATTCGCGCGCGGCGTAAATGCCCTGAAATATCAGCATCCCTCCTTTCGGTACTTCATCAGAGCAGCCGTAATACGGTGTTAAACCTTGCCCGCCCATGTGCACCATTTCGCCCTGCTGCGGCGCGTGGTTACCCGGGTCCGAAGTATGGTTAGGGCAGTTAAGGATATGGTACGGACATACATAATCGCCGCAGGCGTTGGCATTAACAGCAAAACCATGCTTAAAATTCCTGCTGTTTGATGACTTGATCACCACCTCCTTCAGGTGTGTGGTATGTTCAAAACCTTTCAGCACCAGTTCCTTTGTGCTTTGCACAATTGGCGGTTCAAACATTACGGGCTCGATATCCTTTGCCAGTTGTTTATTCCTATCCGGATATGGATCTGCCACATCTATCAGGTAATCGCTGCTGCTACCGCTAACGATCAGGTGTACTTTTTTATCGGCCGGTGTATATAGCTGATTGTTAGCCAAAGTAAAGCCGCCGGTAGCGGTGCTGGCTATCATATTCATTGCTGATGAATCCTTCATCAGCAATACTTCCACAGGCTTTTTCAGTTTATTGCCAAAATGGGTTATTGTTCCGGCATAGAATAAGCTGTCATTGCGGATAATCGTATCCGCTTCCGATGTCTTCATCATATCCAGCCATTTGTATTTGCTCCAGCCCCGTATCAGCAGCAGTTCATTCAGATATTGCAGGTCGAGCTCGGCACTGCCCATCAGGCGTTCTTTTACCGGCAGATCGTCTATCTCGCTTTGCAGGTAAACATAGTTTTCGATGTTATTATCGTTCTTAACCTCAAATCGGCTATCCTGCACACAGGCTACCGATACAATGCCCTGCTGCGGGTGTCCGTTATTTTCGTTCAGCTTCAGTTTTACGCTTACCTTTTGCCGTAAAAGAGGGTCCGTATTATCAATATTGATGCTTAGCCGGGGCCGCTGGTTATAATGCGCGAAGAACAACCGCTCGGCGCAGGGACGGTTCAGACTGTCTAACACCGTGATGCAGCTGATACCGCGCGGAATTGCCGACATATCGACCTTTACGCCTCTTGCCGCCTGCGATACCGTAAGCGGTGTAGCCGAATATACCTGCCGGTAATTATGCACCAGCAGCGTAACCCGCCCTACCTGCTGCGCCCGCAACTGGAGCCGTAACGAATCATTTATGATCGCATCGGCTACACGGACCACCACCCCCGCCTTAAGCGCCGCAGGCAGCGGATGCAGTTCGGTATCGTAATCATTATCCAGCAGTTTAACCGCGTAGGTGGCATTGACCTGCGGGTTAATGGAAAAAACACCCATCCCAAAACTATCAGTATGGATGGTATCTGCCGGGTTGCCATTTATATATAATACCGCATCGGTTTTAATGGCTGTACCACCCGGTGTTTTCACTTCCCAGCCTACGCGGCTCACTATGTTCTCTATCAAATGCCCACCCTCTGGGTAGAAGCCGATGGCTACGGCCGGGCGTTTTACGGGGATATCCAGGTGCAGGGTTTTAACATCAGCGCCCGATTTTACCTGCACCTCTAAATTATGCTGCGTGGCATTGATACGATCCCTGGGGAGCATAATGGTATAGCTGCCTATCACGTTGGTTTTGGCTTTGCCCGCTACACGCGTTTTGGCATTCTTACCTAAAAAATAGCTGACAGAAGCCCCATCAAGCGGCGTGCTGCGCGAATCGGCTTTTAACAATACGCGCATATTGGCCGGATCATGATACATGGTATCCAAAGCCAGTTCTACATTAAAATTAGGTTCGGTAACAGTTTTAAGGGTGATGGCCTGCACAAAGCAAACCTGCGGCTTGCCGTTCAGCATGCGGTTGGTATAGGCCACAAAGCTGTAATGCCCGGGCGGCACACTATCCGGGATCATCATATTCCCATAAGCCAGTCCCCTGCTCATTACAAAGCGGCCCTGAACGGCTATCTTTTGGTCGTTATTATTCACCAGCGCGGCCGATAATACCTGGTGCCCCGCAGCCTCGTGCGCCTTAACGCCCAAAAGGTAAGCGGTAAACCACATCATATCGTTATTTACATACACCGTTTTATCCAGGTGGACGAACATCAGCGATACCGGGTTTTTAACATGATAATATGCAGCATGCTTCAGTATGCTATCTACCATGGGGTTATTGCCTTGCGCGCGGACAACCATATTACCGATCGTCAGCAGTATTAGGATGGCCATACGCATGGCAAGTTTAAACATCATACAAAAGCAATTATTAAGGTGAAAAGGCTACAATGACAGTGAAATTAAACTAAAGATACATTTTGTGGTTAATTTAGCAGATATGAATATTCAAAAAGCAACATTTGGTAACGGCTGCTTCTGGTGCACCGAAGCGATATTTCAAATACTTAAAGGCGTAATAAAGGTACGATCGGGTTATACAGGCGGGCATACCATTAACCCAACCTATATGGAAATTTGCAATGGCGATACCGGCCACGCCGAAGTTATTGACATTGAGTTTGATGCGGATGCGATCTCGTACGATGAATTGCTGCTGGCATTTTTTAAAAGCCACAACCCCACTACGCTTAACCGCCAGGGTAATGACGTAGGTACGCAATACCGCTCGGCCATATTTTATCATAGCGAAGAACAGAAGCAACAGGCCGAACAGATGATCAAAAAGCTAACCGATGAAAAGGTGTTTGACAGGCCCATTGTAACTGAAGTTACCCCGGCGTCTGAATTTTACAAAGCCGAAGATTATCACCAGAATTATTATAATGATAATACATTGAAACCATATTGCATGGTGGTGATACAGCCCAAGCTTAACAAATTTATTAAGGAATTTGTGGAAAAAATTAAGCCAGAAGTATTGTAATTGTCAAAAATGTTTATATTTGATTATGCAAACTTTGAATATTAACTTACCGGATGGTGTAAAAATATCTGAAAAAGATGTTTTAACAGCTGTCGCCACCCGTCTTTACGACACCGGTAAACTAAGTATTGAACAGGCTGCAAACATGGCCGGCTACAACCTATCGGCCTTTATTGAAGAGCTTACCGCGCAAAGTTTAAAAGAAAACAGCGCAGTGATGTACCATTATTAACGGTATCTTCCACCCAAAATCTTCCCTATGAAAATCAAGTACCCTATCGCGGCGTTATTGCTGTGCTTTGCTATTAATTCATTCGCGCAGGCGCCAAATTTATCCACAGCCAACGCCGGCAAACTATGGGCATCGCTCTACCAGCAGCGCGCCGCCGAGTATAAGGCGCTTTGCTTCCAGGCTTACAACATCGCCCGCCTGCGTATTGACGAGGCTGTAAAGCACAAAGGCACCAAGCCGCTGGCCGTTGTAACCGACATTGACGAAACCCTTTTAGATAATAGTCCCGAAGACGCCCGCGCTGCCATTAACAACCAGGAGTTTGATGCCAAAGCCTGGAAAAAATGGACCGCACAAGGCATTGCCGATACTGTACCCGGCGCACCATCTTTTTTTAAATATGCCGCAGCTAAAGGTGTAAAGGTATTCTACATCACCAACCGTGATGAGGACGAGCGGGCAGGCACGCTTAAAAACCTGCAATTATACCATCTCCCTTTTGCCGACGATGCGCACCTGATCCTGAAAACTACCACGTCCAGCAAGGAAACCCGCCGGCAGGAAGTATTAAAGAAATACAACATCGTATTGCTTTGCGGCGATAACCTGGCCGATTTTGATGCCCTGTATGATAACCATCCATCCGAAGAAAACCGCGAAGCCACCACGCAAAAGCTGAGGAAACAATTTGGCACTAAATACATCGTGCTGCCTAATCCAGGTTATGGCGATTTTGAAGGGGCTTTATTTAAGTTTAACTACAAGTTGACGCCGGCGCAAAAGGATTCGGTGATACGGGCGAATATAAAACTGGCGCAGTAATGGCGAAGACTCACCCGGTTGTGGCTTCGCCCGACCACCCTCTCTTCGCTGCGCGAAAAGAGGGAATGCGACTGTCAAATATTGCGCCAGCCCTCTTTCTGCCAAAGGCGGAGAGAGGGCCGACCAGCGTAGCGCAGTCGGGGTGAGTCTAACGATAAGCAGAGCCGTCCTACATGCGTAGAGATTGTTTCGTACCTCGTAATTACGTGGCGGTTCAGCCCATTATTAAGTTTCTGTTAACCCACAGTCATTTCCTTTCAATTTTCTTAGCTTTGGTTACATTTAATTAACTGATGTTACGAAAACTTTTTACCGCAGCGCTGGCCATTGCCGGCCTTGTACAAATTACCATTGCACAAACCCCGGGCAAGGTATCAGGCACCGACCAGGTTTTACTGCCAAACGGCTGGAAACTGAGCCCCGCGGGGCATAACTCGCTGCCGCTTGGCGATCTGCCGTTAAATATTCAACTATCGTCGTCGGGCAAGCTGATGGCAGTTACCAATAACGGGCAAAGCACGCAATCGGTACAATTGATCGATGCCAAAAGCCAAAAAGTACTTGATACAAAGATCATCAACAAATCGTGGTATGGCCTGGCCATCAGCAACGATGAGAAAAAGATATACGCGTCGGGCGGTAATAACAATTGCATCGTAGTTTACCCTATCGAGAATAATAAACTGGGCAAAGCCGATACCATTACGCTTGGCAAACCGTGGCCTGCCAACAAAATATGCGCCACGGGCCTTGCCCTTAAAAAAGACAACAGCGTTTTATATGCCGTAACCAAAGAGGATAACACCCTTTACACTATCGACCCCGCAAATAAAAGCATCACCGGCCGTGTTAAACTGGCCGCCGAAGCTTATAGCTGCCTGCTATCGCCCGATGAAAAGAAACTTTACATATCGTTATGGGGTGGCGAGGAAGTAGCTATTTACAACACCGTATCTGGCAAAATTGAAAACAGCATTAAAGTGGGCAACCACCCTAACGAGTTGCTGCTGAACAAAAAAGGCACCCTTTTATTTGCCGCCAACGCTAACGATAACAGCGTATCGGTAATTAACACCCAAAGCAATAAAGTGCTGGAAACAGTATCTACCGCTTTATACCCAACCAAACTGACCGGTTCTACCAGCAACGGCTTAGCTTTATCGCCAAACGAAAAGACACTTTACATTGCCAATGCCGATAACAACTGCCTGGCGGTATTCGACCTGAGCAACCCCGGGCATAGCCAAAGCATGGGCTTTATCCCGGTAGGCTGGTATCCAACCAATGTAAAAACTTTGGGCAACCAGATCATTGTTTCAAACGGTAAGGGTTTCACATCGATGGCTAACCCTAACGGCCCGCAGCCGGTAAGCAAAACCGATAACAGCGGCCATCACATTGGCTCTACCAATAGCCGCGAGCAATACATCGGCGGCTTGTTTAAAGGCACCATGTCGTTTATCAACGCGCCTACAGCCGATCAGCTGAAAGCTTATACCAAACAGGTTTACGCCAACACGCCGTTCACTAACGATAAAGTGAACCTGGCCGATGGACTGGCGGGCAACCCGATACCACGCAAGGTGGGGGATAAATCGCCAATTAAGCACGTATTTTATATTATTAAAGAAAACCGCACGTACGACCAGGTTTTGGGCGATATGAAACAGGGCAATGGCGACAGCGCGCTGTGTATCTTTCCGCGCAAGGTTACGCCAAACCTGCACGCTATCGCATCAAACTACGTACTGGCCGATAACTTTTATGTAGATGCCGAAGTAAGCTGCGATGGACACAACTGGAGCATGGCCGCCTACGCTACCGATTTTATCGAGAAGACCTGGCCTACCAGTTACGGCGGTCGCGGTGGTAATTACGATGGCGAAGGCACCCGCAAAATTGGCGACCCGCGCGATGGGTATATCTGGGATTATTGCAAGCGTGCCGGTGTAAGCTACCGCACCTATGGCGAGTTTGCCGAAAATGGCAAGGCCAATATCAAATCGCTGCAGGGGCATTTGTGCCCGCAATCGCCGGGCTTTACGCTGGATATTAAGGATGTGCTGCGCGAATCGATCTGGGAGCATGACTTTGATTCGTTACTAAAAATAAACGCGGTACCGCAGTTTAATACCGTACGCCTGGGTAACGACCATACCAGCGGCCAGCGCAAAGGCAAAATATCGCCGATAGCCGCTGTTGCCGATAACGACCTGGCAGTTGGTCAGTTTATCGATCACCTGTCGCACAGCCCGATCTGGAAAGAATCGGTGGTGTTTATTTTGGAGGATGACGCCCAAAACGGCCCCGACCATGTGGATGCACACCGTTCGCCGGTTTACGTGGTTGGCCCATATGTAAAACGTAATGCTGTGGTGCATGGCATGTATTCAACATCGGGCGTACTGCGCACCATGGAGCTGATCCTGGGTCTACCGCCAATGAGCCAGTACGATGCTGCTGCCATGCCACTTTACGAATGCTTCACCAGCAAGCCCGATTTTACGCCTTATACTGCAAAATCTGCCGAGGTTGATCTGGAACAACGAAACGTAGCAGTGAACGAAAGTAGCCGCCGGTCTGAATTGTGGAATTTAGCCAAGGAAGATGCCGCACCGGATATTGAACTAAACGAAGTAGTTTGGAAATATGTAAAAGGCGAAGCATCGGTAATGCCAGCCCCAAAACGCAGCGCATTTGTGATATTGGAAAAGAAGAAGAAGAAAGATGACGATGATTAAGACATGATAGCGGTGAAATCCAAGGGTGCTGTCAGCCTAAGCTTATCGAAGACTGCGTGTAAGGGTCAGCTCACTATGACAAACTGAGCCGGCGAGTTGACTCACCTGGTCGTGGCTTCGCCCGACCACCCTCTCTGCTGTGCAAAGAGGGTTAAAATAATCCTGCCCTCTTTGCGCAGCAGAGAGGGCCGACCAGCGAAGCGCAGTCGGGGTGAGTAAACAAAAGTGGCAGAGCAGCTATACATTGCCGTAACTCAGCCCCCGGCATACTTTTTGAAATTCAAAAAGAAAAAGAAACAGGATAATGAATAATATGTTCAGTATTTAATATATTGGCATAAACCTTTCTTTTAAGCATGATCATCATCGAGAACGAATTTCTGAAAGCGGCCATCGATACCAAGGGCGCGCAACTATCATCATTAATTAACAAGGAAACCGGTGTGGAGCACATGTGGCAGGCCGGCGAGGCATGGCCATGGCACTCCCCTAACCTGTTCCCGGTTATTGGCACGCTGATAGACAACCAAATTATTGTTGACGGCAAGCCTTATGAAATTACCCAGCGCCACGGCTTTGCCCGCTATTCGGAGTTTTTACTCATAGAATCCGACAGTAATCACGCCAAATTTTCGCTACCCTACAGCGAAACCACCATGGCGATGTATCCTTACAAATTCGATCTGCATATTATATACGACCTGATCGACAACTCGTTGCGGGTAACTTTTAAAGTGCTTAACCGTGATGATAAAACCATTTACTTTTCGGTAGGCGGGCATCCGGCTTTTAATGTACCTTTCCACCCCGGCGAAAATTATGATGATTACTACCTGGAGTTTGAAACCGAGGAGCAACTGACCGAACACCTGCTATCGCCCGAAGGCGTTTTCAGCGGGGAGACCCGACCTTTAAAGCTGGATGGCAAAAACCTGCAACTGACGCACGAACTGTTTGCCAACGACGCGCTGGTGTTTAAGCACATGAAATCGCGCCAGGTGACGATAAAAAGCCACAAGCACGATGAGAGCCTTACTGTGCAGTTCCCGCATTTCCAATACCTGGGCATCTGGGCCAAAACCAATGCCGATTTTGTTTGCATTGAACCATGGCTGGGGCATGCCGATACCGCGGGCCAGCATGTGGAGTTTAAAAACAAGGAAGGTGTGCAAAAACTGGTGCACGGGCATGTGTTTGATGCCAGTTATTATATCAGCATATAAAACCTACACAACATATCTAAATATATGACGGGTTCTACCCAACGCTTTACCAACCGGGTTGATAATTATACCAAATATCGCCCCGGTTACCCTAATGCTGTGCTGCAATTGCTGCGCACATCGGGCCATCTATCAGCCAACGCGGTTGTTGCCGATGTGGGTTCGGGCACCGGTATCTTCACTAAATTATTGTTGGATGAGGGATACACGGTTTACGCCGTTGAACCCAATGGAGCGATGCGACAGGCGGCAGATGATAGCTTAGGCGGAGATAAAAAATATCATTCGATTAATGGAACTGCCGAGGCTACCACCTTAAAAGCACATTCGGCTGATATGGTGGTATGCGCGCAGGCCTTCCATTGGTTTGATGCCCATAAAACCAAGGCCGAGTTTGCCCGCGTTTTGAAACCCGGCGGCAACGTAGCTTTGATATGGAACAACCGGCAGGTAGAGGTTGACGAATTTTCGATCAATTACGAGTTACTGCTGCAGCAACAGGCATCAGATTATAAGCGTGTAAATCACCAAAACCTCACCGAAGCCAACTTCAACGCGTTTTTTAAGGACGGCAAATACCAGCTTACCCGGTTCCCCAACACCCAGGTGTTTGATATGGAGGGATTGGCCGGCCGCGCATTCTCTTCATCCTATGTACCTTCCGAAGAAACACCCGAAGGCGCCCTATTCCTGAAAAAACTACAGGAGCTTTTTGATCGTCACCAAAACAACGGCACGGTGAATATGGAATACCAGACCGAAGTTTATTTGGGTGAGGTGTAGCCCTAATTAGCAAGTAGAGGAGCATTACTTTTAAAACAAGCTTCAGCGTTTTAGGCCAAAGCCTCCTTTCAGTCCTTAACTTATCCGTTGGCTATAGCCAACGGCAATAAAGAATAACTGTGCAAATTCATTGCCGCACATTTATGGGACGGCAGGACAAAAAAGAAGCGACGCTTTAGCCAAACCCGACAAAACTTAAGCGACCATCTTTAAGCCACCAATTACATTTGCAACTCCGGCCAATTTTCCGTATATTGTATATCCCTGCTCCCGTACCATCAACCGATTGTACGATGTTTGCAAACCCCACTTTTTCAGGAAGGCTTAAATCACCAAATATAATTTGGCGAAGCCTACCTAAAACAAACACCAAAAACAATCAGTTCTTTGACACTTAATTGCACAAAACCGCTTCCATGGGGCCCATTGCCCATTTACGCTCAGGCATAAAACAAAAAAGCCGGGCAGATCACACAGATTGCCCGGTCTTTAAATTTCAGTTTCGGGAAATTTTTTTATGATAAGATCCGAAAATGAAGCTTACTTTTTATACTTCCAATGGCGGGTTTTACCCTCGGCCACCCACTCCATCATCGTATCTAATCGTTTTTGGCGGGTAGCTTCACTCTTTGCCTCGTCAAGCCACGAGATATACTCCTTCTTTGCAGATGGACTGAACTTTTCGAAATGCTGTAAAGTGCCGGTATTGGATTTAAAAGCTTCGATCAGATCGGTCGGCATTTCTAATTCTTTTGGCTCTTCGGTTTTTTTAGGTGGCGGTAGTTTGATTCCCTTTTCATTCAGATCGATGGCATTGAGCATATAGGTTATCAAAACATCGTCAGCCGGTAAGTCAGCCATCGATCTGATCTTGCCGATACTGCCGGCGCTGCCTTTTTCGGCGGCGGCAAACAGGCCGGCGGGGTCGTCCATCAGGGTACTTTTCCAAAAATTAAGTCCCAGGTGTTCCTTAAAGGCGGCCAACCCCATAAACGGACCTTTATAATCGAAATGCGGGTGGCCCCACTTCATCACTTCGGTAACCTGCGGGGTAACCTGGTGTATCAACTTACGCAAATGGGTAATGATGGGCTGGGCATATGCGGGCGATTTAGCGATGTAAGCATCTACTTTAGGTTCGGTATTTTCCATGATATGTATTAATCGGCAAAATTCTTTTTAGCTAATTTTTTATGGGTTTTGGCTACTTCCATCAAGGCCGCCGAGCAATAGAACGGGCGCAGTTCCATCACCAGCACACCAGCTTTTATAGCCGGATCGGTTTCAGTAAGTGCTTTGGCTTCGGCAATGGTAGATACATCAAATATAAAAATGCCCTCTACCTCGCCCGGATCCATAAAGGGGCCGGCAACAACCAGTTTGCCCTCATCGGCCAGCTTAGTAATGTTTTTAAGGTGCGCCTTTTGCAATTCGGCCGATTTAGCTTTGTCGGCTATTTTAGTCGGGCCGGTTTTAAGGAAAGCCATTACGTACTTGCGCATGCCGTATTCATCGGCGCCCAGTTTTTTGGCTAAGGCCGCGTCATATTCGGGGTTGGGTTTGGCGGTGGTGGTTTGTGCAAAGCTGCCGCAATAGGTAAAGGCAGCAAAAGCCAGTATCAGCAATTTTTTCATCGTTAAAATGTGTAATTAGGTTAAAATCAAATATAATATAATTGCATAGCGTACAATAACCGTTGGTCGAAATATGCGAAAATCACCCTATAGGGGGGAGGGTATTATCGGTTATGTAATTCGCGCAAAGCATCTTTTGCTATCCACCGGGCGGCTTTGATATCCTGCTCTAAGATCCGGTCGGCGGTGTCAATCGCGGTGTGTTTAAGTAGAGTATTGCGCTTGCCAATTTGCCGCAAAGCCCAGTTGATAGCTTTCTTTACAAAGTTACGGTTATCCCAGGCTTCGCGTTCTATAATGGGCAGAAATGACAGGAACACATCATCGGTGGCTTTTTTTAGATGCACTGCGTACTCGGCCATCAGTACAAAGCCACAGCGCTTTACAAATTCCTGGTCGGATGTACAGTACTCCCTGATCTTATCCAGCACAAATGGCGTACGGATAAATAAGTTGCCACAAGCCTGGTCGCAAACATCCCAGGTACTGAAATCGCCGGCCCAGGTATCCATCTGCTGCGGGCTAACCTGCGCCGGATCACCGATCATCGTAGCCAGCAGGCGGGCTTCATGTATATCGGTCGCCCAAAGTTCAAGTGATAGCTGCTGATCTTTTTTGATGACCTTAGCCAATTTGCGGATCACCGGGAGCTTAACTCCAAGCGCTTTGCTGTTATCAATACCAAAGCGGGACATGCCAGCCAGGTACTGCGGCGATGCGTGTTCTTTAAGGTGTTCGAGGGCTGCGGTAAGTGTCATTTGCAAGTGTTTAATACCACGCTGGTGATAAATAAAATTACAAAAAAAGCCGGACATTGCTGCCCGGCTCACGGTTTATAGATCAGTTAAATAGTTTGCTCAAGTAAAGCCGGATAATAAATATCCGGCTTCGGGTTTATAGATCAGTTAAGTAGTTTGCTTAAATAAAGCCGGGCACTCGCTGCCCGGCTTCGGCTTATAATAGATCAGTTAACAGTTTCTATTTAAATTCCTCCTTTAGAGGGTTAAGGGCTTATAAGTTACCCCTTAGTTCCTGCTCACGCTCAATCGCCTCGAACAGCGCCTTAAAGTTACCCGCGCCGAAAGAACGTGCCCCCTTACGCTGAATGATCTCGAAGAAAACGGTCGGCCTGTCTTCTACCGGTTTGGTAAAGATCTGTAGCAGGTACCCTTCATCATCACGATCTACCAGGATACCTAATTTGGCCAGTGGTTCAATGTCTTCATCGATCTTGCCAACACGGGCTTCCAGCTCATCATAATAGGTGGTGGGTACGGTCAGGAACTCAACGCCGCGGCTTTGCAGTTCGGTAACGGTTTTAACAATATCGTGCGTGGCAAGGGCAAGGTGTTGTACACCTTCATCTTCGTAAAACTCCAGGTACTCTTCTATCTGGCTTTTCTTTTTGCCTTCGGCTGGTTCGTTTATCGGGAATTTCACATAGCCGTTGCCGTTGCTCATTACCTTGCTCATCAACGCCGAATACTCTGTTGATATCATTTTATCGTCGAACGTAAGGATGTTTTTAAAGCCCATTACCTCCTCATAAAAGTTAACCCAGTGGTTCATTTTATGCCAGCCTACATTGCCTACGCAATGGTCTACATAAAGCAGGCCGGTATCGGTTGGGTTATAGTTGTTCTCCAGCTTTTCATAACCGGGCAGGAAAACACCGTTGTAGTTTTTACGTTCGATGAACAGGTGCACGGTTTCGCCATAAAGTTTGATACCGCTGGTACGTACCTCGCCAAACTCGTCGGTCAGCGTTTGCGGTTGCTGGTACGGCTCGGCACCGCGACTGGTTGTTTGTTCGAAAGCGTCATAAGCGTCATCCACCCAAATGGCTAATACTTTTACCCCGTCGCCATGTTTTTTAATATGCTCGGCAATGGGATGGTCTGAATGTAACGGCGTAGTCAGCATCAGCCTGATCTTGCCTTGTTGCAACACATACGATGCACGGTCGCGCACACCGGTTTCAGGGCCGGCATAAGCCAGGTTTTGGAAACCGAATGCTGTTTTATAAAAGTGAGCAGCCTGCTTGGCATTGCCCACGTAAAATTCCACGTAATCCGTGCCGTTCAGCGGCAGGAAATCAGTGGTTTGTAGTTTTTTATCTGCTATTAGCGTGTCCATTATTTTGTTGTTTGGCCTCATCCCGGCCCTCTCCATAGGAGAGGGAGGCAAAGGCTATGTTTTTAAAGTCCTCCCCTTTGGGGAGGGTTTGGGTGGGGCTACTCCGCCCACGAGTGGTAATACCCCTCGTCTTCAATATTTACCGCGTCCTCCGTCAATTGCAGCGGATGAAACGGGTCGATCATTACGGCCAGTTCTTCGGTGGCCTCTTTACCTATCGATTTTTCTACCGAACCCGGGTGCGGCCCGTGCGGGATGCCCGCCGGGTGTAGGGTGATCTGCCCTTTTACCACATTTTTGCGACTCATAAAATCACCGTCAACATAATACAGCACCTCGTCGCTGTCTACATTGCTATGGTTATATGGTGCAGGGATAGAATCAGGGTGATAATCGAACTTGCGCGGCACAAAGCTGCATAGTACGAAGTTGTGCCCATCAAAAGTTTGATGTACCGGCGGTGGCTGGTGCAGGCGGCCGGTTATTGGTTCAAAATCGTGGATCGAGAATCCCCATGGGTAGTGAAAGCCATCCCAGCCGATGAAATCGAAAGGATGCGTACCGTAAATGTATGGGTAGATCAGACCTTGTTTTTTGATCAGGATCTTGAAATCGCCCTTTTCATCGTGTGTTTGCAGGTTTTGGGGACGTTTAATATCGCGCTCGCAATAGGGCGAATGCTCCATCAACTGACCGAACTGGTTCCTGTAGCGCTTAGGCGTGCGGATCGGCCCGAAGCTTTCTACAATACACAAGCGGTTATCTTCGGTATTAAACTCCATTTGGTAAATGGTACCGCGTGGTATCACCAGGTAATCGCCATATTCAAATTTGATGTCGCCGAAGCCGGTCTTTAGCGTACCCGAACCTATATGAACGAAGATCACCTCATCGGCCTGCGCATTTTTAAAGAAATAGTCGGTCATGCTTTTTCGCGGCGCGGCCAGCGATATGTGCAGATCGTTATTCACCAATACGGCCTTGCGGCTTTCCAGGTAATCGTCGGCAGGCTTAATATTAAAACCAATCAGGCTGGTATGCTTCAGGTATTTAGCGCGCGCTATCTTGGGTTCTACCGAATAGGGTTCGCCCAAAGTTTTCACAATGGTAGGCGGATAGCAATGATAAACCAACGAATACAAGCTGGAAAAGCCCTCGGTTGATACCAGTTCCTCGGCATACAAACCACCGTCGGGCTTACGGAAAACCGTATGCCGCTTATGCGGGATTTGACCTAATGTATGATAGATTGGCATTTTTGTTTTGTTTTAATGTTGTAAAGTTGGAACGTTGAAATGTTCAATTGGTTAACATAACAACAAGTGTATTCAACATTGGTTTCAAATGAAGGGGCGTTGCAAACCTTACAACTTTCCAACATTTAAACCTTAAAACCGAAACTTTAATACTGCGCGAAAATGATCTTAGAGAGTACCGCGTTACGGAAAAGCGCGGCGCCACTCATAGAGGTTAACCCCATTGAGCAATAAAAGCCACGTATAACGCGAATGATCATAACAACGAAATTAAAACATATAATTTTAATATGCAAGCATAGTATAGCAAAAAGCCAAAAGACTAAAGCATAAAGCTTTTTGCTTTGAGCCTTTGGCTTTCAGCTTTCTTTCATAGATTTGACCACATCCCAAATATAAACCGCCATGAAACTTGTATCCTATAAAACCGAAGACCGTGAGCACCTGGGCATTTTTGCCAACAACCATATCTATAACTTAAACTCGTGCGATAAACTGATCCCCGATAACATGAACGCCTTTTTACAGGGCGGCGACGAGTTGATGGACCGCGCGAAAAAGATCAATGCCGATATCATCTCGGGCAAGTTGGAAGCTAAAGAAGAACTATTTTTCGAACTGCTGGCCCCTGTGCCCCACCCTGCCTCCTGCCGCGATGGATACGCATTTCGTCAGCATGTAGCGGCCGCACGCCGTAATCGTAAGGTGGATATGATAGCCGAGTTTGATCAATATCCCATCTTCTATTTCACCAACCACAATGCCGTGCAAGGCGTGGGCGAGATAGAATGCATGCCCGATCACTTTCAAAAGCTTGATTTTGAACTGGAGGTGGCCATTGTTATCGGTAAAAAAGGCCGCAATGTTACTGCCGCCGAAGCCGATAATTACATAGCCGGTTACATGATCATGAACGATATGAGCGCCCGCACCCTGCAAATGGAAGAAATGTTGCTAAATCTTGGCCCGGCAAAAGGCAAAGACTTTAGCACCGTGATAGGCCCATGGCTGGTAACGCCCGATGAACTGGAACAATATAAAGTGCCCGCAAAAGCAGGCCATACCGGCAACAACTATAACCTGGCCATGAACTGCTCTGTAAACGGCATACAGGTATCGGCAGGGAATATGGCCGATATGGACTGGACATTTGCCGAGATCATCGAGCGTTGCGCTTACGGTTGCGATATACTGCCCGGCGATGTGATTGGCTCGGGCACGGTTGGCACCGGCTGCTTCCTTGAACTAAACGGTACAGGTTTGCTTAACGACCCTAACTATCAAACCCAATGGCTGCAAGCAGGTGATTTGGTAGAGATGGACATTACCGGGCTGGGCGTTTTAAGTAACGTGATCGTAGCCTCTAAAAGCGATTTTTCGATATTAGGGTTGAAGAAATAATACCTATCCTCATTCTGGAGTTCCGCTCCAGATCGTCATCCTGAGCGATAGCGAAGGATCCCAAACTTTGCATTTCTGCTCTGCTTGTCGGGGATCCTTCGCTATCGCTCAGGATGACGAGTTGAATATGGGCGTTGCCTGCGGCCCGGGCTTTTCGCTCATACTACACAAGGCCTTAGCCACATGGCCGGTATCCGCTTCAATCCATAACGCGGGTTTTGACGAAAACTATTTTATGGCACTGCCTGTTATCCTACCATGACAGAACCAGCCAACAATCCCAATAAACCATCGCCCGCGGATACCCCTACCGACCGGCCAAATGACGAAGGCCACAAAAACGTAGTGAAAAACCGCGATAAACAATATCATGCCGATGAACCCGAACAGGAAAACATCGCCAAAAGACACGAGAATGAAGAGCAGCCGGTGCACCCGGTAAAGAAAGCACCCAAGGATTAGGTCCTGAGTTTTTAGTAAGAAGTTCTAAGTATTCATAAGGAATAAATAAGGCTGCCCGCATTTCTACAGGCAGCCTTATTAGTATAATCGGTGAAATCATCCTCAAATCGGTGAAATCACTTTAAAATATTATCTCCAGTGCCCGCGGCGCCAGTAGTAGCCATTTCCGCCCCGCTCCCACGATCCGGATACCCATACCCGGTTATTCCGTGGGCGGGTCCAGTAGCCATTGGTATATACATATCGCCCGCCGCGCCAGCTCCATTCGCCCGATACCCAAACCGCGCCTTCGTATGGTGCAACCGGACGGGTATAAACAGGTTCAACGGGCTGTTCGGCCACATAATAACTGCCAGCGCATCCGGCAAGCATGCTTCCGGCAAGGGCTAATCCCAATATTAATTTACTTGTAGTTTTCATAGCTAAATGTTTTTCAGTACATATAATTATGACAAACAACAAACGCAATGGTTTAAAAAATTAACCTTTGCTAAACTTATCTGCAACAACCAATTCTTTACTGCCCGGGGTATATTTATAAAAGCCGCTGCCCGATTTTGCTCCCAAATGCCCGGCAGTAACCATATTTACCAGCAGCGGACAAGGCGCGTATTTGGTGTTACCCAAACCATCGTACAATACATTTAATATAGCCAGGCAAACATCCAGGCCAATAAAGTCGGCCAGTTGCAGTGGGCCCATTGGGTGGGCCATACCCAGTTTCATCACAGTATCAATTTCGTATACGCCGGCCACGCCCTCAAATAAGGTATAAATAGCCTCGTTTATCATCGGCATTAAAATGCGGTTGGCCACAAAGCCCGGGTAATCGTTCACCTCAACCGGTACTTTATTTAGCTGGCGGCTCAGGTCCATTACTTTTTGGGTAACCTCGTTAGTAGTAGCATAGCCTCGTATTACCTCAACCAGTTGCATTACCGGTACCGGGTTCATAAAGTGCATACCTATTACATTACCCGGCGCTTTGGTAACGGCGGCTATGCGGGTAATACTAATAGAAGAGGTATTAGTAGCCAAAATGGTATCGGGGCCACATAAATCGCTTATTTGTTTAAATATACCAAGTTTAATCTCGGGGTTTTCGGTAGCGGCCTCTACAACCAGGTCGGCATTACTAACGGCGGCGGCCAGATCGGTACCCGGATTAATATTACTTAGTGTATCGGTTTTAATATCCTCTGTTATAACACCTTTTTTTACCTGCCTGTCTAAATTGGTCAAAATAGTGTTCATCGCCTTGTCCAAAGCCTCGGGTTTCATATCAACCAGCTGCACTTTAAAACCATGCTGAGCAAATACATGGGCTATCCCGTTGCCCATTGTTCCGGAACCAATTACTGTGATGTTTTTCATGTTGTTTTCAATATAAAAATATTTTATAACCTATAATATACTCGGTCATCAAATTGTCAATCATTTAATATTTTATTAATATTATTGTTACACTGTCAAAGTATTGTTACTTTACAGCCTCAAACTATTATTTAACTTCTTAACTGATCAAAAATGAAGAAAAATTTACTCAATCTTCTTCTTTTGAGTTTTTTTGCCATTTCAAGTGCATTTGCTCAAAGTAGAAAAATTACGGGTAGTGTAACGAGTGCCGACGAGGGGCAACCGCTACCCGGGGTATCCATTAAAATTGTGGGTACTAACCAGGGCACACAAAGTAATGCCGATGGTAACTTTAGCCTCAATGTTGCAGCAGGCGCCAAATCGCTGCAATTCTCTTACTTAGGGTATTCAACACTTACTGTCCCTATTACATCTGCTAATACTTATACCGTAAAACTACAAACCGACAATAAAGCACTGAGCGAAATTGTGGTAACCGGTTACGGTGTGCAGCAAAAAAGAGAAGTAACAGGCTCCATCGTATCGTTGAAAGCTGTTGATATTGAAGACAAACCTATCCAAACCATGGACCGCGCCTTGCAGGGCCGCGCCGCCGGTGTGCAGGTAACTTCATCAAGCGGTCAGCCGGGTGGTGGTTTATCGGTGGTTATCCGCGGTACGGCTACTATCAACGGTACTACCCAGCCGCTTTACATTGTAGATGGTGTGCAACTTTCAACCGGCGGCCTGTCTGGTCAAACATCGGTTAACTCGCTGTCATCTATCAATCCTGACGATATCGAATCTATCGAAGTGCTGAAAGATGCGGCATCGGCTTCGATCTATGGTTCGTTAGCAGGTAACGGTGTGGTAATTATCACTACCAAACGCGGTAAGGCCGGCAAAACAACTGTTAATGCTTCAGCACAGTTTGGCGAGGCCCGTAACTACAATCCGTACAAAACCGTTAGCGGCGCCGATTACTTCCTGCTGCAAAAGGAAGCTTACGAGAACTATAACCAACGCATTGGTAATGCACCGGGCGTAGGTACTGCCGCTGCTATCACCGCTTCGTTTCCAAGCGGGGTATTGCCAGCAAACATCCCTACCTACGATTATGTGAAAGGTATTACACAAACCGGTAAAGTTGGCCAGTACGACCTTTCGTTTAGTGGTGGTGATGCTAAAACAAAATTCTTTGTAGCCGGTTCATACAACAATACACAGGGTACCATTATCAATTCATCATTTACCCGCGGTACTTTCCGTGCCAATGTTGATCATAAGGTATCTGATAAATTTACCATGCAGGCCGCCATCAACCTTACCGGTTCGGGCGAAGCTGGTCCGTCAACAAACTCAGGCTTCTTTACCAATACGCCATTTACCGGCGCTATACTTACCTCACCTATCAACCCAATTTATAATGCCGATGGTTCTTACAACACGGCTACAGTGGGTATTAACGCGGGTAATAACATTATACAAAACGTGGTTCAGGAAGTACGTACCGCAGGTACCTTCCAAACAGTTAGTAACCTGGGCTTAACATACAGCATTTTGCCCGAATTATCGTTCAGGGCATTCGGGGGTTTGGAGTTTTCAGATATCCGCGATGTTAACTATCGCCCGGCTACTATTCCAATTTACGCGCCGCTTGGCTCGGGTGTTGAAACCTACCGCCGTAATATTAACTACAATACCAGCGGTACTTTCAACTTCACTAAAAAATTTGGCGAGCATAACTTCTCGGCCATTGCCGGTTTCGAATACCGTTCGGTTACTAACCGTGTCGAATCAGCATCTTCACAAGGCTTCCCAAGCCCTCTGCTGATCCTGGTGAGCAGCGGTTCAACCCCAACTGCCGCAACATCAACCTTTACCGGTTACCGTGTGGCGGGCTTTTTGGGTAATGCAAAATACGATTACAAAGGCAAATACCTGTTCTCGGCCAATATCCGCCGCGATGGTTCATCAAGGTTCGGCCCCAACAAAAAATACGGTACTTTCTATGGTTTCTCCGGCGGTTGGAACATGATGTCAGAGTCTTTCATGAACAATGTGAAATTCATCAGCCAGTTAAAACCACGTGTTAGCTATGGTGTTACCGGTTCGCAGCCAACTACCGATTTTACCGGCCTTTCTTTATATGGTGGCGGTGGTCAGTACGGCGCTCCGCTGGCTGGTGGTTTAAGGCCCGCACAGTTGGCTAACCCCGATTTCACCTGGGAAAAATCAACCCAGATCGATCTTGGTTTAGATTATGGTTTCTTCAACAACCGCATTACCGGTCAGTTTGATATCTACCGTAAAAAGAATACCGACCTGATATTAGGTTTAACCCTGCCAGGCGACTCGGGCTTTACATCATACACCGTTAACGCCGGTGCCGCGCAAAGCGAAGGTATCGAGTTACAGATCAGCTCGGTTAACGTTGATGGTCCTTTTAAATGGACTACCAACTTCAATATTTCATGGAACCGCACCAAACTGTTACAACTGGTTAACGGCTTACAGCAAACCGGTACCTTTACCTATACAGTAGGCAGCCCGCTGCAAAACATCTATACCCAACAATGGGCTGGTGTTAACCCGGCAGACGGCCGCGCCATGTATTATGATATTAATGGTAATATCACCTATGCACCAAAAACTACCGATCAGCGTATTATTGGCAACCAGTTGCCACGCTTTTATGGTGGCTTTGGAAACACCTTTACTTATGCAGGCTTTAACCTTGATGTATTACTGCAATACCAATATGGCAACAAATCGTACCTGCAAACCCAGCAATACCTTGAAACATCGGGCGATTTGGCTAACAACCAGGCAGCAAGCCAGCTAACCCGCTGGACAACTCCGGGCCAGATCACTTCGGTACCACGCCCTTATGTAGGCAGTACCGGTGCCGAACCAGGTGGTGTATCGGTACAAACCCTGTCGAGCAGGTTTGTTGAGGATGCTTCATACATCCGTTTAAAACAAGTTACTTTAGGTTATAAGCTGCCAAAATCGGTAACTGATAAAGTAAAAGTAGGTTCGGTATCACTGTTCCTGCAGGCATTAAATCTGGCTACTATTACCCACTACAGGGGTGATGATCCGGAAAATACCGGCAACAACCTGAACTTCTATCCTAACGCCAGGACACTTACCGCAGGTATTAACGTTAAATTCTAAACAAGACATGAAAATGAATAAGAAAATATTTGTAGTATCTCTAATCATCATGCTGTCGTCGTCGTTTACGGCCTGCAAAAAGATATTAGATATACAACCGCAGAACCAGATCAGTACTGAGGCTGCGTTAAAGGATGTAAGCGGCTATTACGCTTTATTAATATCGGTTTACGACAGGATGCAATCGTACACTTTCTGGGGCCGCGATATGGCTTTGGAAGGCGATGCCCTGGCCGATAACATTTATACCGTTACCGCGCTGGCAGGCGGCCGTTACACTACGGTTAACACCAACACCCGTGGCGCCCACTACAACATCTGGACACAGGCTTACGCCGCCATTAACGACCTGAACAACATTATTGCAGGTATTGATGCAGCACCTGCTGTTGGTAATACGCAATTATTACAACAGGCACAGGTTAAAGCTGAAGCTTACGCGCTGCGCGGCATGATCTATTTTGATATTGCACGTGTATATGGTTTCGAACCTAATAAAGTACCAACTACAGGTACCGATGCAAGTTTTGATAAAAGCGCTGTTATACGCTTAACGCCAACCACAAGCTTCGATCAGGCCAGTTCGATCAACCGCTCTACCATCACCCAAACTTATACCCAGATAGAGAGCGATCTGAACAAGGCTATCGCTACCTTTAAAGCCAGCTACTCTTTTACAACTGTTAAAAAGCCAACCAACCCTTACCATATTAACGAGAGCGCTACACACGCGTTTTTAGGTAAGCTTTATTTGTACTGGGAAAAGTATCCACAAGCTGTTACCGAGTTTGATAACGCGCTTGATCCTACTATCACTCCAAGCACACTGGCACCAATTACAGCAGGTACTTATAATGCCGCCTTTAAAAAGATCCCTAACCCCGAATCATTACTTGAACTATATTATAACCAATCGGTTGAAGTGGTTGGCGTAACCGGCAGCAACGATGCTCCATTTACCTATACCCAGCCTACCGGTTATAACGCGGCTAACGTGGCTACTTTTGCAGGTCAAACCGCATCCGCCGAACTGGTTGCCCTGTTTGAAGCTAACGACGACCGTAAAGGCATGTTCTTTAACAGCCGTACCACTACCAACACCAATGTTTATACCTGGGCCAACAAATATTCGGGCGCTGGTGGTGCCTTTACCGATAACATCCTGATGATGCGCTATTCAGACATCATCCTGATGAAGGCTGAAGCGCTGGCTAATCAAACACAATACGTAGCCGCTGCAGCGCTGGTTACTACCCTGCGTACTGCACGTAACGCTACCCTCGCGGTACCTACAGATGCATCGCTGTTAACTTTCATACAAACTGAAAGAAGAAGGGAGTTGTTTTTTGAAGGCCACCGCTGGTTCGATTTGAAACGCCTGGGCAACGGTATCACCAAACCGGCACTTACCGCGGTTGGCACCATCGCTGCTACCGATTACAGGTTACTGGCACCACTGCCAACAGCCGAAGTTACTTTAAACCCGGCGTTGCCGCAAAACCCTAACTATTAATAATAAAGAGAAATGAAGATGAAAAAATATATTGTATACAGCATTTTAGGCGTGGCGCTTTGCGGTTTAATTACCGGCTGCCTGCCTGAAAAAGCCGAGACCGGGCTTACCTATAAGGGGCCGGCGGTGGTTGAAGTAAAGAATCAAACACTGGGCCAGTTAACCGCGCAACTAACCGCGCGCGGTATTTATACCACCACTGCACAAACAGATTCGTCGCGGACTGTGCTGATCAACTCGCGCCCTACCGATAGTATTTTGGTACAATTGGTTGGCCCGCAAAGCAGCAGCCCTATCGATATTAATTATACCGTACGCGGTACGGTACCCGCTTCGGCACCTGTCGGCACAACCCTTGCGGTTGAGGGCACAAACTATAACTTCCGCACCGTTGGCGCGCGCAAAGTTACCTTTGCCCCAAACACATCGCAGGCTTATATTTTGGTAGATATTATACCTAACAGTATAACTACCGTGGGCCAGCAGCGCATACTAACAATAGATATTACCGGCAACGCACAAATAGCACCAAGTGCAAACTACAGCAAGTTTTTACTTATGCTACGCCGGTAGTATTATATAGTTAATCGTTAATTGTATAGGAGTACTGGAATAGATATATTTCAGTACTCTTTTTTTATTTATTGTCATCATTTAAAAACATGAAAAACCTTTTAAAAGCCACAGCCATGCTGCTACTGTTTTTTGCTGTCGATTGCAAGGCACAGGGAAATATGGTAACCGACATTAATGGCCGGCCTTACCGGACTAAAGCCTACGACGACATTGAGGGTTCGCCTTATTTATACGATGCGTGGATGCCCGGAACAGTTAAAATGAACTACGGATCGGTTTATACAAACATCAGCCTTAAGCTTAACGAACAAGAGGGCAAGCTTTATTTTAAAGGCAAAAACGATGAAGTGCTTGAATTTGTTGACCCTGTTACCGAATTTACACTTAACGGCATGCACTTTATTGCTGAAGCCGGTACATTTTACCAGGTACTGGCTGATGGCAGCACCAAATTATTAAAACAGCCGGTTAAAGAGATACAGGAAACCAAAACCTACGGATCGGCAGTAGCCAGTAAAACTTTTATAGCAGCCGACAAATACTTTGTGATGAGCAACGGTAAATTGACCGCAGTAAAAAAAGACAAGAAAGCCATACTTGCCGCATTGGCTGGCAAACAAGCCGAAGTTGAGGCCTATATGAAAAAAGAAAGCCTTAACTTTAAAAACGATGCCGACCTGGCCAAGCTATTCATCTATTATAATTCGCTTTAAATTAACCGGCAGTGGCAATTAAATACCTATCTTTCAGCGTTGTTGATATAACCACAATTTGAACGACATGAAAAACCTTTTAAAAGCCACAGTCCTGGTGCTATTGTTCCTGGCGTTTGATTGCAAGGCACAGGTAACCGTATATACCGATGTTACCGGCCGGCCATTTAATGTTAGAAATTATGATGGCGTTGAGGGTTCGCCATATTTATACGATGACTGGATGAGCGGCACCGTTAAAATGAGCAACGGATCTGTTTATAAAAACGTTTACCTGAAGTTTAACGGAAAGGAAGGCAAGCCTTATTTTAAGGGTAAGGACGATTCCGTTTTAGAATTTGTTGACCCTATTGCCGAGTTTACCATAAATAATAATGGCGCCGATCAGCAGTTTATTTCGAATAATGGCGCATTTTACCAGGTACTTACCAATGGCCGTATCAACCTGCTGAAACAGCCTGTTAAAGAGATACAGCAAAACCCAACTTACGTGGGCGCGGCGCCCACTAAAACCTTCATATCTGCCGATAAATATTTTATACTGAAGGATAACAAAACAACTCCGTTTAAAAGGGATAAAAAAGCAGTGACCACTGCCCTTGCTGATAAGCAAACTCAAATTGAGGCCTATCTAAAAAAGGAAAATCCAAACCTAAAAGACGATGCCGACCTGGCTAAGCTTTTTATATATTATAATTCGCTTTAAATTTTTCCGCTTCGGCAGCAATGCTTTGCCGGTTAATTTCAGTCAGTTCTCCAATGCGATATACTGGAACATCTTCACCTGCATACAGGGCAATTGCACTTTCTGAATATTTATCTGTAAGGCCATTAAATACAATGGCCTTTATATTGATCCCCCTGTTCTTCAGCACATCAATTGATAGCAAGGTATGGTTAATGCTACCCAGGTAATTGCGCGATACCAATATTACTTCGGCTTCAAGCCTGGCGATAAGATCGATAATGAAATGCTTATTATTTAAGGGTACCATTAGTCCCCCTGCCCCTTCTATAAGCAATCGGTTAGTTGTTTTAGGGGCGACGATCTGATCAATGTTTATCTCCACCCCATCCAGATCGGCCGACTTATGTGGCGAGAATGGTTGCGTTAAGCGATAAGCCTCGGGGTGAAATACCGATTTGGTGTTACTGATCAAGCGCTGCACTTTCATCGTATCACTATTATCCAGATCGCCGGATTGTACGGGCTTCCAGTAATCGGCCTGCAGGGCCTCAACCAATATGGCCGATGCAACGGTTTTGCCCACATCAGTGCCTATGCCGGTAATAAATATCGGTTTGCTCATGCTGTAAAAGTATTAATGATGGCTAATAATCCGGCAATTTCGAGTTCGGTATTATAACTGTGGATGCAGATCCGTACTCGTTCACTCCCTGCTGCAACGGTTGGGCTAAGTATAGGGCGCACATCAAATCCACCCGACTGTAATAGCCCTGCCAATGCTTTTGCTTTATCGTTACTCCCCATTATAATGCACTGGATGGAGCTATCGCTGGGTATTAGCCGGTAGTATTTATTAGTAAAGTTGGCCTTGAAATAGTTGATGTGATGATGAAGTAACCGAGCGTGCATATCATTTTGCTGCAATAAGCGATAAGCCATTTTAACCGATGCCAACTGATGAAAGGGCGCGGCAGTGGTATAAATAAACGACCGGGAAAAATTAATAAGATAATCGCGCAGTAAATTGCTGCCCAACACAATAGCGCCATGGCAGCCCAGGGCCTTGCCAAAAGTTACCACCTGGGCAAAAACTTTACCCTGCAAGCCAAGTTGATGAACCAAACCATAGCCGAAGACGCCCGTGGCGTGTGCCTCATCTACAATTAAATGGGCCTTATATTTTTCAGCTATCGCGGCAATAGCTATTAACGGGGCAACATCTCCATCCATGGAGTAGATGCTTTCAATTGCTATATAAATATTTCCTTTTGCCCGTTGTAGTTTATCTTCAAGACTATTGATATCATTATGCTTAAAACGGAAGCGTTCTGCATGGCTTAGCCTGCAACCATCAATAATGGAGGCATGCACCAGTTCATCAGTGATAATGGTATCGCCTTTTTGTGGCAGCGACGAAAACAGTCCAAGATTGGTGTCATATCCCGAGTTATAGATCAACCCGGCTTCGTAGCCATGGACACCTGCTATTTCCGCTTCCAGTTTTTCCGCGTAATCTGTATTACCTGCCAATAATCTTGATCCTGTTGAGCCATTTAAAACCGTTGGACGATCTGCTAATTCCTGATCAATGGCATCTCGCAATTTTGCCGATCGCGCAAAGCCCAGGTAATCGTTAGAGCAGAAATCCATCAAGCCTGTTTCGGGCTTCAGCTGGCGGTAATTCCCGGCTTCCTGCCTTTCCTGTAGTTTGGCTTGTATAAACTGATCTGCTTTTTTCAAGACTATAAATTTGTGCTAAAATAAAGAAAGCGGCCCAAAAGCCGCTTCCCTGTTAAATATTGTTACCGCAAAATTATTTTGCTGGTGGAGGTGGAGGAGGTGGGGTACCGCCGCCCTGGCCGCCTTGACCGCCGCCCATACGGTTACGCATAGCAGCTTGTTGTTTGTCAAATTCAGCTTTTTGCTCGTCGGTTAATAATGCTTTAATTTTTGCATTAGTAGCTTCGCGCATTGGGCCCATAGTGGTTCTCAGTGATGAGAAATCGCCATTGGCCGCTTTCATTAAGCTATCCATTTTTGCAGCTTGTGCAGTGTAAATAGCTGTAATTTTAGTGGTTTGGTCATCATTTAATTTTAACTGGGTTTGCAAACGCTTAGCCTGATCTTCAGGTTTCATTCGCATACCGCCACCGCCCTGGGCGAAGCTCATTGCTACCGCGCCGATAACGAAGCAGCATACTAACATTAATTTCTTCATGGTTTTTTAATTAGATTTTAGTTTGATGAATGTGGCGTTAAACTATATTTCTAACGCCTTTGATTTTTAATTATTGCTATCGATAATTAGTTATCCAATAAACAAAGCGGCCCGAAAGCCGCTTTTAAGATAATTTTATGCAAATTATTTTGCTGGAGGAGGGGGAGGAGTACCACCGCCCTGACCACCCTGGCCACCGCCTTGACCACGGCCACCACCGCGTTGCGACATTTTGTCGAACTCGGCTTTTTGATCCTCGGTTAATAACGCTTTGATTTTAGCGTTGGTAGCTTCGCGCATTGGGCGCATTGCTCCCATAGCTGCTTGCCTGTCGCCATTGTTAGCTTTCATGATGCTATCTTGTTTTGCAGTTTGTGCAGTGTAAATAGCAGTTATTTTGGCTGTTTGATCGTCGGTTAATTTTAAAGCTGTTTGCATCGCTTTTGCCCGATCTTCCGGCTTCATATTCATACCGCCACGACCGCCCTGGCCACCGCCACCCTGGGCGAAGCTGGCTACTGTTGCGCCTAACACGAAACAGCCTACTAAGATTAATTTTTTCATTATATTATTCAGTTTTTTAAGTTTAGATAAAGATATACCCTAATCGTTTAATCGCAACCATGTAACTTAATTGTTGCTGTTTTTTTGCAGGTCTGCAATCGATCGCTGCATTTGGGTCATCATACCTGTCAGGCTTTCCATTGTAGGCTCTGGTGTCGGTTCAGGCAGATGGGTACTGAAATAACCTTTCGCCTTCCATATCTCCAGGATATCCTCTCCGCTGATCTCGTACGGGTCATAAACCGGGTTATCAGATACCAGCTTCAGCTTTTTATTATCCTTAAACTTATTACCAATGCGTTTATATACTACGCCCTCGCTTTTAGATACCACTACATAAGTGTCGCCTTGTTTAATATCTCCCCAGCGCTCCAGGTATTCGCCTATAATAATACTACCCGATTGCAGCGGCAGCATCGAATCGCCATTGATCTCGAATGCGCGGTAGGTGCCCTGCTTAAACATCGGCAGGTAAAACTTGGGCAGCTTGGATACATACTCCGGGTCGGCATAGCCGTTCAGGTAGCCGGCGCTGGCCTTTACCGGTACCATTTCTATATTTTCGTTATCTTCCTTATCTACGGTGATACTAAGGATACGCAGGTTACTCCCCTCGCTTTTGGGTTTAGGCGCCCAGTTTTCGTCAATTGTTTCGTTAATAAAGTCGTCCAGGCTTACATCAAAGTAAACTGCTAATTTTTTTAGCAGATCATACTTAGGATCCGCCCTATCCTCTTCATAAGCGCCTACTAATGAGCGTTTTATACCTACTTCATCGGCAAAAGCCTGTTGGGTAAGGCCCTTTTTTTTGCGTAAGAACTTAATATTTTGTGAAATAATTGACATAAAATTTGGATTTGCTAAATTTATTAGTAACTTTATGCTCATAAAATTAGTAATAAATTCCGAAACGGCAAAAAAATTTATCAAAATGAAGAACTTCATCTATATCATCACCGATCGTAACCGCAATAATCTACACGTTGGCATGTGCACCGATCTGCTAAAAACGTTAGAGTTTTACAGCCAGATGCCCACCCTATTTTTCGACAGCTCGAAGCACCTGACCAGGCTGGTTTACTTTGAAGAGATCAATAACGAAGAAATGGCAATGGACCGCTTTAAATATGTAAGCACTTTTACCCGTGCGCAAAAAGAGAAAATGATTCGCTCGGCCAATGCAGACTGGATGGATCTGACCAAGGGTTTAAAGTTAGAGCAGGAATTATACAGTCGCCCGGTTATGCGTAACACCGCGCCACAGGCCCGCAAAAGCTTCGCTTTTTAATAAACGTAAAGGCAGCCCGCTCATGCGGCAACGTTTGACGGGTTTCTATCGACAAACTCATCGTCAAATACATTAATTTATTAGTACGGACAGATACTTTTCTGCCGACGATCAGGATTATCATGGTGCTGCCTTCGGCCGGGCTTTACACTCATACGCCTGCAGACATTACGCTCGCTGGCCGGTATTCGTTTCAATCCCTAACACAGATTCATTAAAGCAATTTTTAATAGCCATTATTTCCAGGCTTGGGACCTGTGATATAAATTGAATTGAACACGGGGATGGTTACTATAAAATTATATAGCCCTTGCTTTAGGGACAAAAACCCCATTTATTACATGCAGCATCCCGTTGCTTTGCTCTACATCAAACTGGCTGATGACGCATTGCCCCCCGGTCTCGTCAGTTAAAACAATGTTACGGTTGGCATCAATAGTTGCGGCAAGTTTACTGCCAGCAAGCGTAACATAATTAGCTACTCCCTTATGCTCACGAATATTATGTAAAATATCCTTAGCGCTTACCTTTCCCGCTATGGCATGGTAAGTAACCAGGCTGCTAAGTTCCAATTTATGCTCGGGCATTAATAAGGTGTCTAATTTACCGGCCGGTAGTTTAGCAAAAGCGGCATTGGTTGGCGCAAATATGGTAATAGGGCCTTTGCTCTCAAATGTTAAAGTAAGTCCGGCAGCCTTTATGGCATTTAGCAATTGCGTGTGCTCTCCTGATTTAGATACGTTTTGAATGATGTTAAGATTGCCCATCATAGTTGCGCCATTTACCATGGTAGTTTTAATACCCTTCGGTTTGATCAGGTTTACCTTAGCGCTATCAACTTTTTGGGCAAACACGGCCACGGTAACCAGGTTCAACAGGATAATTATACAAGCCTTTTTCATCATCAGTAAATTAAGGCACAAAAGCCTAAACCAAAACGGATGCAAATCTAACAAAAATGGGACCAGTATATCATGATACTGATCCCATTTTTACAAATCAACAATATTATTACTACCAGCCCGGTGTAAAGCCTAAACCAAATACCGGCTTGCTGATATCGGTACGGTTTATCGGCCATGCCAAGTATGGCTCTAATATAAAATAACCGAACATATTTACCCTTAGCGACACACCTGTACTTAAAGCAGGTACGCGGCCATATATTGGCGTGGTAACAATCTGCCCGTTAACCACCTGCGGGTTACCGTTAGCATCCAGCATTTTTTGCTGACCAACTATAGGCGGATTAGTCTGGAAATATATCTTATCACCGGCGTTCCAGGCCAAACCCGCATCAAAGAATAGATTCAGATCGGAAAACAGGAATTTAGATTTGATGGCGGCCAACTTTTCAGGGCCAGTAAACGGTAAACGCATTTCAAAACTGGCTACCGCTATTCGGCTACCCGAAAGCTGATCGATGGTGAAATTATTGGAAGCAACTTTGTTATTATTACCATAAAAAGTTTGCGATTCGTAACCTCTGATCAGGAACGGATACCCTAAATACAATGGGTACAAGGTATTCTGTCCGCCAAAGCGACCGTAGCCATATAAACGACCGGCGAATGTTACGGGTTTTACGCGCACATATTTATTCAAATCGATAGTTGGGGCGAAGTAGTTAAATGTACCAAAGTTATACTCGGCACCCAGCCTGTACCGGAAACCATTTAAAGGCGCCGCTATACCGAAGTAGGAATTATCGCCAACAAATGCCGTATTAAAATTAAATACAGTAAATGGTGCAAGGCTTACGCCACCATTGTTAGGGTCGGCCTCGTAATCCGCGCGGGAAATATGGTGTTTCTGGTAATCGAGGATATAACCGCTCTGATCATAAAAAGTACTATAACGGTCTACCCGGTACGAATAGTAAGCAGCACCGGTACCAAACTCAATGCGGTTAATTTTCGAGAATGGATAAGCGGTGAATACCCCTACCTGGTCCTGGAAAATACGGACGATATCGTACCGTTCTTCATAAGCGGGAATAGTGGTACCATTATAGGTATAGGTACTGTTCACCAAATTATAAGTAGCATACTGGTATGGGATATGCGAAATGCTTGTACCCAAATTCCATCGGCCTGACTGATTGATGTAAGTGAAAGCACCGCCAAAATCGTAAACTTCGCCATTTACTGCCGCGCCGGCATAGATTTGGTTACGGCCTAAAATATCGCTGAATACACCTTGTATGCCACTGGCCAAGCCTGTGCCATAATTACTAACGCCAATGCCTACACCGCTGCTGGCCAGATAATCAAGCTTAAATTGCGGCCGGTATTTAATTTGCTTCACCGAATCGGCAGGGATGCGCGGATAAGCAAGATAATTGTTCAGGTTAGCATTGATCAGATCGACACCAACTGCTTTAAACGGCGGTAGTTGAGCGGCATCATAGTTGGTTTCCTGCGGCTGTACGGTAACCGGTTTAAAATCACTTTCCTTAGCATTATACAACTGATATTTTTGCGCCCTGTAATACGAGTATAATACATCACCTTGTGCAGATACGCTTAAGGCCGGTGAAAACTCGGTAATACCGCTAATACCGGTAAACAAGTTGGTCATTTGCTCCACCTTGCCATCGGCAAAAGTGTAGCGGTACAGGTTGCGGAAACCATCGCGGTTGCTTAGGAAAAGTACCTGTTTACCATCGCCTGAATAAACCGGGTTAAGGTTATTAGCGCCATCGAACACTTTAATATCGGTTACCTTACCGGTAGCGATATCCAGTTCTGCCAAATTAAAAGTGATGGCCTGGCTTGCAGATTTATCGTAGGTAGTACGGTCGCTGCTGAAGATGATCTTCTTACCATCGCGCGAAAAGCTTGGCTGGTAATCCGAATATTTATCGTTGGTCAGTTGGGTTACTTTTTTGCTTTTAAAGCTGTACATGTACAAATCGCCCTGCCCCTCTGACAATGCCTGGAAAACTACATGATCTCCATCCGGCGACCAGCTAAGGTTACTGAACTGCTCTGCCTTGCCCATCGATACGTTATCCAGCACACGGCCGCTCGGTATCTCTACCACCATCATCCGGTTTCGGCCTTTACTGAATACGCTGAACGCAAACTTCTTTCCATCCGGCGACCATGCACCTGCCGATTCGATAAAGTTAAATTCGTCAATGTGCGTATTGCTCACCTTACTCGTCAGCTTTGTAATGATCTGTCCCGTATGCGCGTCGGCGAGGAAGAGATCTATCGTAAATAATTCTTTGGATGACAGGAACGTGAGATATTTACCATCCGGACTAACCGATGGCGCTACGGTGTAATCTCCTCCGGTTTTGTAATCTATCAGTTTATTACCTACCGGTTTTTGTACCGTATCCTTCAGGTAAGGCTTATAGGCATTAATAATGGAGTTTTTCCATAAGGCCGAAAGCGTTTTTTCATCGTACCCGAATGTACGGCGGATACCATACTCCAACCCAAAGCGGGCCGTGTTTTTAAAGAATGGCACAATAACCGTATCACCATAGGTTGACCCCATAAACGACCAGAACGCCTCGCCATAACGGTATGGGAAATACTTATTAGTTTCGGTCAGGTCTTTTACCGTGGGGATATCGTTATTAAGGTAAGCATCACGCATCCACATAGCGGTGTAGGCATCCTTTTTACCAATAGACAAGTATTCGGCCATACCTTCTATCATCCACAGGGGCAGGTTGTTGATATTATCGGTATTGGTAGTATCATTACCCAATAACAGGTGATACTGGAAGGCGTGCACCAACTCGTGCCCGATTACGTGCCGGGTGGTTTGGTTAGTTTCCATTATCGGCATCACCACACGGTTCTTCATACCCTCGGTAATACCGCCGGTACCTACGTCAATCTCACCATCAATGGCAGTTGTCTGTTGGAAATCAGGGTGGTTAGCATACAGAATAATAGGGTTGGCCTTGCGGAAGGTATCTCTGAAGATCTGCTGGTGCAGCGTATACCAAAGCTCGCTTTCCTGCGCGAAGCGCTTCAGCAAGCTATCGTTCTTCATGTAATAATAGATCTCGAAGTGCGGGGTTTTGTACACTTTAAAATCCAGCTTTTTATAGCGCACTTTGTTTTGCCCAAAATACTGCGCGCTTGCCTGCTGCGTAAGCAGCAAACCCGCCACAAGGCAAAGTGCAACCGCAATATATCTTTTTGTTTTACTTAACAGGGTGTAGTTGTTATCCATACAAAGGGTATTGTGGTGTTATAACGTATAAATTTAAACTTATTATGCGATGTATTGAAGCGCACATGTTTATTTTAACATATTATTGGCTCAGCATATCGGTTTTACTCACCCCGACTGCGCTACGCTGGTCGGCACTCTCTTCGCTGCGCGGAAAGAGTGCAGGAGCAGTATCCGATAAAACAATCCCCTCTTTTCGCGCAGCGAAGAGAGGGTGGTCGGGCGAAGCAACGACCGGGTGAGTCTAACTACCTCGGCGGCTTCGTCTCGTTCTTCTCTCCTTCTGTCGATACTGCCGGCGGCAATACAGCCGATGTATCTACCGGCACCCAGCTACTGTCCACCTCGCCGCTATCCTTAGGCATCCGTGGCGATGGGCAGTTATAATCCTTGCTTATCTTCACCCACGGTTTAGGGAACAGCCCAAAACCGTACCCCAGGCTTTTATCCGCGTAAACACGTTGCATAAAGCTCCCAAAAATAGGCAGGGCCGTATGCGAGCCTTCACCGCTTTCACTACTGTTAAAGTGTACGCTCCGGTCATCGTCGCCAACCCATACGCCAGTCACCAGGTCTTTAGTGATACCCATGTACCAGCCATCAACATAATCGCTTGATGTACCTGTTTTACCGCCTATCTGGTTCTCCGTTTTCCAGAGAGGGCTTCTCCAAAGGCCATCGTATTCCCACAGCGCTTGCGATGTGCCGCCCGGTTCTTCCATACCGCCACGGAACATATACAGCATCAGCCAGGCAGTTTCCGGGCTGATCACCTGCTCTTGTTTTAAAGTAAACTCAGCAACGGTTTTGCCATCGCGATCAACTATTTTGCTTACCAGTATGGGGTCAACCTTTTGGCCCTTATTCAGGAATGTGCTGTAAGCACGCACCATCTCATATACCGATACATCGTTCGATCCCAGCGATACCGACGGGATAGCTTTCAGCGGACTTTCGATACCTACGCGGTGAGCGTAGTCGACCACTTTATCCCAACCCACCTTTTCAGTCAGCTGAGCGGTGATGCTGTTAACCGATTTACCCATGGCCCAACGCAACGACATTTCCATCCCGCTGAATTTAAAGTCGGCATTGTTAGGCGCCCAGGTTTCCTGTTTACCTTCGTAGGTATAGTTGATAGATACCGGCTTATCGGTAAACTTATCGCACGGACTGTAACCATTATCCAAAGCTGTTAAATAAGCGAAGGGTTTAAAGGTAGAACCCGCCTGGCGCTTAGCCTGGTTAACGTGATCGTATTTAAAGTATTTATAGTCGATACCGCCTACCCAAACTTTAATTTTCCCGGTAGATGGCTCCATGGTCATCATGCCTGTGTTCAGCAGTTTGGTATAATATTTTATGGAGTCGACGCTGCTCATGGTGGTATCGCGTTCGCCATGCCAGGTAAATACCCGCATCTTCTTTTGCGTGTTGAAATACTTGTTTATCTGCACAGTATCTCCCTTGTACTTTTTAGTAAGTACGGCATACACCGGCAAACGTTGCTCGGCCTTTAGTAAAAAGTCTTTTATTTCCACCCCTTTGCTATCGCGCCATGGGTTTTTATTGCCCCAAATATTGTAGAAGCGCTTTTGCAACATCTTCATTTTTTCGGCCACCGCGTCTTCGGCATACTGCTGCATGCGGCTATCAATAGTGGTGTAGATCTTCAGGCCATCCTCGTACAGGTCATAGTCGTTATCCTTGCACCATTTCTTCAGCCATTTTTCAACCGCCTGGCGTAGGTAACTGTCGCCTGTTGATTCATCGTCCACATAACTCAGATCCAAGTTAAGCGGCAGCTTACTATTGGCGGCATACTCTTCCGGCTTCAGGTAGCCGTATTTTTGCATTTGGCCAAGTACTGTATTACGGCGTTGCAGAGAACGCTCGGGATTAGTGATCGGGTTATAGGTTGATGTCGCCTTCAGCATTCCGATCAGTGTGGCCGCCTCCGCTGGGTTCAATTGGGCAGGTTGCTTATTAAAGTATTTAACAGCAGCCGTTTTTATCCCGAACGAGTTATTTCCAAACGGAACGGTATTGAAATACATAGTGAGTATCTGCTGCTTATTATACACATGCTCAATTTTGTACGCCGTCAGCCATTCCTTTATCTTATACACCAAAGTCTTGATAACAGGGATATGCCTCATTACCCCTTGCGATTTACGCTTACGGGTGGCGAACAGATTTTTGGCCAACTGCTGCGTGATGGTACTACCGCCGCGCTTATCGCCTTTGGCCGTAGCAAGCATCCCGGTACTGAACGAGTAAAAGTCAACCCCGCCATGTTTGTAAAAGCGCACATCCTCGGTAGCCACCAGCGCGTTGATCAGCGCCGGCGAAAGGTCCTTATATTCAATAGGCGAGCGGTTTTCGTGGTAGTATTTACCAATCAGCTTGCCATCAGCCGTATAAACCTCGCTGGCCACCGAAATCGTGGGATTTTTAATATCGTGCATATCCGGCTCGTAGCCAAACAGCCACAGGAAATTAAGCTCGATAGCGCAAACAAAAATGATAACGAAGTATATAAATATGGCCAGGTACCGCAGGTACTTGTTGCTGATGCGTTTGAACATGGGTTAAAGATGGAAAATAATGCCGCTAATACCTAACAGCAGGCACAAATTTAACAAACGAAATTACTAAATGATTAGTGTGCACTAAGGTTTTCGTCGATTTAATTTGTTGGATTGAGTTCAATTGAGATATGGATCATCCTGTAGGGCCAGATAATTACCTGGCTCTACGGTCCAGTTCTCTCCTAGGGGAGGGTGCGGCTGGTTGGTGCAGTGGCAGGGAGGGGTTTAATCACTAACAAAAAGTCTTTTGAAAAGCACTGCCACTACTCCTATCAGCGTTTGTTCCCACTATCCGTTCCAAAGCCTCGCCTTTCCCAAACACATAGCCTATCACGGCTGCGGGTTTTCCACTTCGGGTTTATGTTGGGCGGTTGTGCATTGTTCGGTAGAGCCAGATAATTATCTGGCTCTACCGAACAGGAATTACTTTATCGCTTTCAAGATCCTGTTCCATCGCACCTTGTCCAAAAAAGTACCGGTCGAATCGATACTCATCCAGGTGATCATAGCCTTGCCCACCACATGGTCTTCGGGCACGTAGCCCCAAAAACGGCTATCCAGCGAGTTGTGGCGGTTGTCGCCCATCATCCAATAGTAGTTCATTTTAAAGGTATATCGCGTGGCTTTTTTCCCGTTAATCAAAACGTCTTTGCCGCTAACAGTCACCTTGTTGCCTTCATATAGTTCAATAGCACGACGGTAAAGCGCCATGGTCGAATCATTCAGCGCAATGGCCATTCCCCGCTTTGGCATCACCAGCGGGCCAAAATTATCCTGGTTCCATTTAAAGGCGCTATTATGCGGGAACACCTGCGGATCATATTCACCAGCCACTTGTATCACCGGCACCACATTTTTAATATTGCCAAACTTTTTAAACGTCGCCAATTGCTCGGTCGGGATAATCATTTCAAATTGATTGACTGATGTTTGCTGCGTAACCTCGATATGCATATCACGCAGTGCCTGCGGGTTAATATCATTCCCATCAGTAGTTACACTGTATGATGTTTGTGCTTTCGGCGCGTTCGGTACAGCCTTACCGTTTACATATACCTGAGCGTTCATAATACTTAAGGTATCCCCTGCCGTGGCCTGGCAACGCTTGATCAGGTTGGTACGGGCATCAACCGGGCGGTCGTATTGTGGATCAGCTTCTTCAGGTTTATTAAATACCACAATATCCCCCTTCTTTACTTCCGACAGACCGGGCAAACGCATATATGGCAATTTAATGCCATCCCAGTAGGTTTTAATCCCATAAACGGTCGATTCGGTAAACGGGATGGCCAGCGGTGTGAACGGCATGCGCGGACCATAGTTGATCTTGCTCACAAACAAATAATCCCCCGTTAGCAAAGTTCCCTCCATCGATCCTGACGGGATAGCATAAGCCGAGAACAATAGCCCCCTGATAATGGTAGAAGCCACAACGGCGAATAATATCGCGTCGCCCCACTCGCGTAGTTTGCTTTTTTTAGGCTTTTGCTTATCGGTAACTTTTTTGCGGAAGATGTTTTTTAATTGCATTGAGGTCTGTTTTACCATTTTGGACGCAGCACGGCATGGATTGTTACAGGGAGGATGGCAAATTATCATCATCACAGTGCAGGATGCCTTAATTAAAATATTAGCGCAATTTTAGGTTGCCAATTAGCACCTGCTTTACTATGAAAATGATTTCGACCACCCTGATGAAACGATGTGCCTGTTTATGCCTGTTTGCCTGCCTGTTTTTAGGCACCGGTGCTGTGGCTCAGCTGCGCAATATTAAAAACGATACCTTTTGGAACACGGTAGACGGGCGACCTATTTATAGCCAGGGCGGCGGCATCTTCCAGTTTGCCGACCCGCTGACGCACGCCAAAAAGTATTACTGGTACGGCGTACACTACAAACAGGCCGAAACCTACCGTGCCGACCCATCGGTTACGCTGAACGGCAATATCTTCGAGTCGGTTACCTGCTATAGCTCTACCGATATGGTGAGCTGGAAGCTGGAGGGCGATGTGTTACTGCCGGAAGTAACCAATGTTAACGGCAGGCGCACCTGGGTGGGGCGTTTGGGCGTGGCTTATGTTAAGGAGCTGAACAAGTATGCCCTGTTTGTGCAGCATGGCGGCAAGGTACTGATTACCGTTGCCGATAAGCCAACCGGCCCCTTCAGCTGGCACCAGGAGATCAGTATGGAGCAGCGGATTGGCACCACCAATACCGGCGACCAAACGGTGTTTACGGACGAGGATACGGGGAAATCGTACCTGGTGTATTCGTACGGAAAGGGGCGCAATAAGATCTATGTATCCGAAATTGGTGTTAAGGATGGCAAGGTTGATCTGCTGGATTGCACGCAGGTTTTTAAGGGTGAAAGCCGCGAGGGAAACTGCATGTTTAAGTACAAGGGCCGCTACTACATGTGCGCATCAAACATTTACGGCTGGGATGCCTCCTTTGCTTATTATTTGGTGGCCGACGACATCCGCGGGCCATATATCCCAACCGACGATATGCAGGTGATGAACGGCTGTGCCGACGATTACGCCCACGTTACGCAAACGGGCTTCTTTTACACCATCAGGGGCAGCAAGCAGGAAACGGTGATTTACTGCGGCGACCGCTGGGCCGATTTTGCCGGAAACGGACTGGGCTATAACCAATGGGTGCCACTGTCGTTTGATGGCAGGGTGCCTTATTTCAACTCGCTTGGCTCGTGGGGGTTGGATGCCAAAACGGGCCTGTGGCAGGTTGCGCCCGATAATAATTATGTACGGAACGGCAGCTTCGAAGCCGACCGCAAGAATATCCCCAGCCCGGTGAAGCCCGTGCAGGAACAACTAACCGGCTGGCTGACTAACGTTTTAGCCGGCAACAAGATAGCCATCGGCAGCGCCGATTCGATTGTTTTAAACCACGTAAACAGTGTGGACGACCGCAAGATCGTCATCGGCGAGAAGAGCCTGAATATGACGGATAAGGTGCCGTTCAAACGCAAGGTATCGCAGGTGATCGCTTCGTCGCCCTATGTGGCTTTAGCCGATGGGCTTTATACGTTGACTGCTAAGGTGAAGAACAGCGCCGGTTTCGCCACGCTGGATATGTATGCAGAAAGCAAGGGCAAGGCCATGAAGTACAGCATTAAGGGCGAGAACGCTGCATGGCAAACCATTACGCTGGCGCACATCCCGGTTAAGGGCGGCAAGGTAGAGGTTGGCTTTTTTGCTGATGGCGCGGCGAAGGCTTTTTGCTGGGTGGATGATGTGGGGCTGGTGAGGGAGTAGTGCGAGATTGGGCTAAAGCCTCTTTTGCCTGGCCTTTAAACTGTTGGCTAAAGCCAACGGCAATGAATTGTAATGCTGGTTAACGTTAATCTTAAATTCATTACCGTCCCATTTATGGGACGGAATAGCGATAATAAAGGGAATGGCTTTAGCCTAATTTCCATATAATCTTCTGTCCTGTTCCTGTCCTGCGCATCGTGGTAACGGGACACCACGACAGCAAGACAAGATTTATAGGTAGGGTGTCATTGTGAGCAGGGCCATCACTACTCCTGCCCTCTTTCCGCGCAGCGAAGAGAGGGCCGACCAGCGTAGCGTAGTCGGGGTGAGTAAGCTGTACGGCGAGGACTCACCCGGTCGTTGCTTCGCCGACCACCCTCTCTTCGCTTCGCGAAAAGAGGGGAGAAATTACGCTATCTGCATTTCAACCTTACTAATGTCGGACCGACCCATCGCGCACAGTATTCGACAAGTTACCTATGACATGTTTGTTTTTCCGCTGAAGCCTCACCCTGCCCTCTCCAGAGGAGGGGTTCCAAAGTCCCCCCCTTTGGGGGTGATTTAGAGGGGGCTTTCATCGGCATGTCATAAAAACCATTAGAGGCCGCCGGGATTATATTACTCAGCACGACATATGTATCGCTACCTCCCCTTATTTAACCTAAACCCAACCGTAAACTGCAACACACCCGGACCGGCCGTATACGTGCCGTAATCAGACGATACTTTATATCCGCCTAAATTTTTAAGATAGGTAGCCTCGATACTTAGGCGACCGGTATTGAATTGCAGGCCGCCGCTAAGGCCAAAGTTGAGTTGCTGCTGGTATTTGGTGGCGTTTATTTGGGTGATGGTTTTTTTATAATAGCTGCTATCCTTACTGATGGTGCTTGGCGTAAGGCTGGTGCTGCCGTTAATTTGCTTTACAGGCAGATTGATCACCGGGCCAAACTTTACGCTCAGGTTATCGGTAATTTGATATAGGGCATGCACCGGGATGGTTACAAAATAGGCCTTACGGCTATCGGAAACCTGTATCACCTTGCCCGAATCTACCTTGCTGCCGTTGGCATGACTATAGCCGCCGCTGATGTTTTGCGGGTTATACAGCCATAGCTGCGCGTTAAGCCCCCAATTGTTATTGAAGTGATAGGTACCGAACAGGCCGGTATATAAATCGACAGGCAGGCTGCCGTAAATATTAGCGTTCTGATTTTTCCCGGTGAAGCTGCCGTTGGTGTTTACACCCACCAACAGGCCCCAATCAATGTTCGATAGGGTATCCCCCGGGCTTTTCGGTGTCTTTATCTTCTTTTCCTTTGGTGCTTTACCGGGCTTGTTTACATCTATTTTGCTGCTGCCCGGGCCGGGGTATACCCGTAGCTTGTAACGCATATCGCCCGGGCGCAGCTTATTGATAAAGGGATAATTACCGGACGCGGCCATAATGCCAAATACGTCGGCATCGGGGTGATAACCGTTGATGGCCATCAATGGATCGTTGGTGTTATTAGCGGTCGAATTAATGGAATTACTGCCTGTCAGGCCGCCGGGTTTGTTACCCGGCATATTGTCATTAGTAGATGCGCCCTTTCCGGCGTGGCCTCCTTTATTATCTCCGTTACCGGATAAGGAGTTTTCAGGCCTGTTTCGCCGGCCATTAGTACTTGTACCAGGTAAGGTATTGATTAGGTGTCCCGTTTTGCTGTTACCACCGCCACCCGGTACTAAACGGGTGTTTCCCTCTGATGTATTCGCGGCTTTTTTCTTATTTGATGATTGCCTGTTAGTGTTTGCAACACTATTGCCTATACTCGATAGACCGTTCGGTATATTGCTTTTATTGCCGGGCGAAGCGGCTGTAGCTTCATCTGCGGATGCTGCCCCACCATTCCCCGAAGCACCGTTACCGGCTACAAGTTTACGATCCGCCAATATCGCATTCCTAACGACTGTTAGCTTACTTAAGGTTTGATTTGCTGCTGCAAGGGTACGCTTAAGCACGGCTATGCTATCTTTAACAGCCGCGGTTTTGTTAATGCTACCCGATAAAGTGTTTAAAGCGATATTAACTGTATTAATTTGTTGCTGCGCCTGCGCAATGCTATCGTTATAAGCCGTCAACTGTTCGTTGCTGGCCTGCTTATCGGCCAATATACTATCACTCTTTACGATGGCGGACGCTACGCTATCGCGTGTATTTGCCGGTTGCTTTTTATCTTTCAGGTTAGCGTTATACACCAAAAAGTACAGGGTTACGGTAGCCGGTATGGCGATAGCCAATACAGCCAGCAGTTTAATGATGCCGCTACTAAAGCCAGCTGCTCCGCCACTGCCAGTGGCACCTCCACCTGTGCTGCCAGCGTTCCCGCCGGTTTGCGCCGGGTTTGGCAGGTGTTCATCTAAAAGGCTTTGCATGCCTTGCCAGTCCGCGCCCGGATCGCCATCAACAGACAATCCGTCGCGTTTATTTTGCCAAAGGGTCGCGTATTTTAAATCTTCGCTCATAACGCTTTGCCCCTCCTTTCTTCGTTGTTGGTATTGGCCTGCGTCGCGGGTTCAAGCAGTTGCCGCAATTGCCGCTTGGCTTCGGCCAAATGCCAGCGCGATGTACCCTCGCTAATGTTCAGTTGCTCGCCAATTTCCTTGTGTGTAAACCCATCCAGCACCGCCAGGCTAAATACCGTTTGCGTGGCAGGTGGCAGCTTGCGCAGTTGCTGCAGGATATCATCAAAATAGAGCTTATCCAGCACCCCCGGCGATATAAATTGCTCCGGCCCGTCATCGGGCGGGTCGGCGGCAGTGGTATTAAATTTTAGTTCCTTGCGATACAGGTCTATCGCCGTGTAGATCATTATTTTGCGGATCCATCCCCCCAGTTCACCCTTTTCGTTATCGAAATTACCAATGGTTTTAAACACCTTTAAAAAGCCGCTGTTAAACGCTTCCTTAGCCCGTTCTTTATCGGGCAGGTAGCTGTAGCACACGCGCAACATATCGGCATAAAAAAGCCGGTACAGCGCCTCCTGCGCTGCCCTGTCGTTATCCATACATCCTTTTACCAGCTTATCTGCTTCCTTTTTGGCGATATTCATTAAAGATCCAGGTTCACCACCGCTCCCAAAGGTAGCTTCGGGACATGTGTGCAAAACGTTGGGTAAAATTTAAAAAAATTTAGGTTAATAATGCTTGTCCTGTTCTTGTCCTGTTCTTAGTGGTAACGAGACAACAGGACAAGCCGCATATTTTACTCACCCGGTCATGGCTTCGCCCAACCACCCTCTCTGCGCTTTGCGCAAAGAGGGGATATGGATATCGAATACTGCTCCTGCCCTCTTTCCGCGCAGCGAAGAGAGGGCCGACCAGCGTAGCGTAGTCAGGGTGAGTAAATACGCGTCGGGTAACAAATGATTTTACCTCGTCAACACCTTTGGCGCGATAAGTACGCCCGAGGTATAGGTCCAGTTAAAAGTAACGTTGGTGGTGGTAACCGCAATGGTGCCGGTATAGGTGGTGCCATCAAGCGTTACGCTAAGCGGATAGGTACCGTTGGCCAGTAGTATGGGCGTTTGCTTAAAGTAAGCCCAGTTATGTATGGTTGATGATGTGCCGCTGCAACCCGCGTATACCAGCACATTGGTAAAGTTAAGCAGATAGGTACCACTGGCATCAATGCTATTGGTTAAGTTAAGCCTGCTGCTGGCGCAATAGGTTTTGGTGGTGGTGGCGGTGAAGTAGATATAAGTAGTATCGGCATGCGCGCTTTTATAGTAGGTAGGCACCAGGTTGATCTGGTCGCCGGTCAGGGACATCAGGGTGTTGGCCGGCGGTGTGGCCGCTTCGTTTACCTTGATGCTGATGGCGTCGGTCGGGCTACCGTTGATACTTGCCTTAACCGTATAGTTACCGGCTTTGCTGAACACCAGCGTGGCGGCATTATCCCTTGTAGAAATCGTATTGAAACCCACGGGGGTAACATACCAGCTGATGTTGTCGGTTGCCTTGGCGTTAACGGCCAGTACGGTATCAATCTCGCCAACTTTCAATTCGGCCCGGGTGGCTGATATCTGACCGGCGGGCGATATCACATTGCCCAGTTTGTTACATCCCTGGATGATAAGGTAGGCCGGGATAAGAGCCATGATACAGTAAAGTAGCTTTTTCATGATGCGGAATATTTGTTTTTTTAAGTCTGTTTATTGCATCATCGTAGTGAAGTGGTGGAACGTTGGGTGGGGACGACTGATTCAGGCACTATCGCAATTGCTTGCCCGATGTGCTTGACGACGAGATCTCGCGCTCGTCTATCAGGCTCCGTTTACAGGCCGCGCCAAAAACAGATGACGAGCGACGCGAATACCACGAGGAACTGGACCGGGTTTCGGCCCTGAAATATGTGCAGCAACTACGCAAGGGGAAGCTTAGCCCCGAAGAGTTTCATCAAAAGGTGGAGTTGACGGCGTTGTGAGTGGCCTCATTTTTCAAATCAAGAGAATTTTGTCATTTCGAACGAACATGAGGCCGGTTTGCGGCTGCGTGAGGAGAAATCTCCCACATGCAGCCAGTCGCACGTATAGGATTTCTCCTCACGTCATAACACAGGCCATCCCATGTTCGTTCGAAATGACAATGTGTAGATAGGATTACGTAGAAGTCCCGGGAGAGGGAACTGTATATTATGGTTAACTTGCCGGTTTAAACTTTATACAGTTACGCGCACGATTAATGTTCCGGAAGAAATCAGGCCCCTTATCGTTAGTAAGGCAAACAGCCATAATTGTGCCTTTATGGCTTTTTTGCAGGGTGATCAGCAGCGCGAATTTGTAGCGTTTGGTGGCCGCCGCATCGGGCAGGTTAAAGAAGTAGGTTTTGCCGGCATCGGCGTTATAGTCGTTCAGCACACGCTCGGGCATGCCACGCACCAGGTATTCGTTATCGCCGGCCAGTTGCCTGGCCTGGGCGCGGCCTATCTCCAGGTAAACCGAATCGGGCGTACTTTCGGTTTGCGGCATTACTTTAAGCCATATTTCAAAGCCCTGATCGGGAATGGTTATGCCATAATCGAAAGCCGGGTTATCGCTTTTTACATCAATTTCCTTAAAACCATCGGGTATAACAACAGCAACATTGGCGCGGGTGGCTACTTTATTAAAATTCCTGAACTCGCGGCTTTCCCGCGCGGGTTTGGTTTGAGCAAATGCCATCCCCGCAAAAAACAGGAGACAAGTAATCAACAATATTTGTTTAAATTGCCTTGACAAATATTTCATTTAATGGACCAGATGTACGATCAGTTAAACGAATCTAATAAAATATATGTTATCTGCTACATCAAAAAAAATAAAAATATAATATAACCTAAATTTTTAAATTATAACTAAATATGAGCATTATCCCCCGCCTCAACCGGTTCGACCTTACGATGATCGTTATCAGCCTGGTGATAGGCATGGGCATATTTGCCAACCCCAGCGAGGTAGCCGTGCGCGCGGGCAGCACCTGGGTGTTCTTCGGCGCCTGGATCTTCGGCGGCCTGGTTACCCTTTGCGGTGCGCTCACCTTTGCTGAGATAGGCGCGCGGTACCCTACCACCGGTGGCTTTTACAAAGTGTTTTCCTATTGCTATCACCCCGCATTCGCCTTTATGATCAATTGGGTGCTGGTTATCAGCAACGCCGCATCGGTAGCCGTGGTGGCTATTATCGGCGCCAACTACATTAACCCGGTACTGCTCCCGGCCGATTGGCAGGGACCTGTGGGGGTGAAGATCATGGCCATATCATCGGTACTGATACTTTACGCGCTGGCCTTTATGGGCATTAAGGTAAGCGCCCGTACCCAAAATTTTCTCACGATGTTTAAAGTGCTGGCCATTGTGGTACTATGCTGCGCTGTTTTTATGCACGATGACAGCCATGTGGTAACCACGGCTGCGCCGCATAGCGGCAACCTCGTTACCGCTTTCGGGCTAAGTTTGGTGGCGATATTCTTTACGTATGGTGGCTACCAGCAAACCATCAATTTCGGTGGCGATATCATCGAACCGAAGCACAACATCCCAAGGGCTATCGCCATCGGCATCGGCGTGGTAATACTGCTGTACCTGTCCATCAACTTCGCTTATTTTAAAATATTAGGATTGGGTGGATTGCAGCAAACCACCACGCTTGCGGCGGTAATGGCAGGGGTGATATTTGGTAGTATCGGCTCCAAAATAGCATCGGTACTGATGTTTGTATCGGTACTGGCCTATATTAATGTGAACGTGATGGCTAACCCGCGCGTATACTACGCCATGAGCGAGGACGGCATCCTACCCTATATCTTCCGCAAGGTGAACCCTAAAACGCAGGTGCAGGAGTTTGGTGTTACCTTTTTTGTGCTGTGCATACTGGTGGTACTGTTTTTTGCCGATAGCTTCCGCAATATGCTTAATTATGTGATGTTCTTTGATACCATTGGCTTGTCGCTGGCGGCCCTGTCCATCTTCATCCTGCGCAAGCGGACAAAAGAGTTGGACGGTACGGGCATTTACACCATTAAGTGGTTCCCGCTGGTTCCGGTAGTGTTCATCCTGTCGTACTGGTTTGTTACCATCAATATATTTTATGCTAACCCACAGGCAGCCTTTGTTTGCCTTTGCGTATTCGCGGCGGGGCTGGCTATTTACTACGCGAGCGTTTATTTAAATAAGGGAAAATTACCGAAGGAATAATGGAGCCGTTTGTTAAAAGTACCGACACGCCGGAGGTTCGATCGGCAAAGGCACTGCGGAAGGCGGCATGGGCTATTTTTATATTCCAGCTCATTTTTATTTTAATATACATGTTGTGGGCGCGGCCATGGGATGTTTTCCTGTCTGCTGTCCTGTCGGTAGGTTTACCTTTATTAATTGTTTTATGCACTATTGGCTTTACAGGGCTAATGCTTGATATTCTATTAAAACCTGTGGAGTTGCTTAACAACCGTGTAATAGAAATTAAGCTGATAGCCACATTGATATTTTTTTGTTTGCCGGCGATAGTGATATTGTATTTAGGCTTTACCTCTCTATATATACCATGAACATCTCCTACATACTAAATGAACTGGGCGAAGAGCGCGACAACTATTTTAACGCCATTGCGCCGCCCATTGTGCAAACCAGCAACTTCGCCTTTAATTCGGTGGCCGATTTCCGCGCCGCGTTGGGCGATGAGTACGACAAGAATATCTACTCGCGCGCTAATAACCCCACCATCAATATCCTGCGTAAAAAACTGGCCGCGCTGGATGGGGCCGAAGATGCCATGGTTTTTGGCAGCGGCGTGGCGGCTATTGCAGTCCCTGTAATTGCCCTGCTGCAAAGCGGCGATCATGTGGTGTGCGTAGAAAACCCTTACAGCTGGACTATTAAGCTGTTTACCAAGTTACTGCCCCGCTTTGGCGTTACCTGTACGTTTATCAATGGTACCGATACTGCCAATTTTGAGAACGCCCTTCAAGCCAACACCAAACTCATTTACCTGGAGAGCCCCAATACCTTTAGTTACGAATTGCAGGATATTGCTGCCGTAGCCCAACTGGCCAAAAGCAAAGGTATTATCACCATGATGGATAACAGTTACTGCTCTCCCCTGTACCAACAGCCTATTAAACTGGGTATCGATCTGGTGGCGCAATCGGCTACCAAATATTTGGGGGGCCATTCGGATGTGGTGGCAGGGGTATTGACAGGCAGCCGCACTTTGCTGAAAAAGGTATTTGAACTGGAGCACATGAACATTGGCGCAGGCATGGCCCCGCAAACGGCCTGGCTGCTCATCCGTGGTCTGCGCACGCTACCCCTGCGCCTGCAACGCAGCTTTGAGACCTGCCAAAAGGTAACAGCCTGGCTACAGCAACACCCGGCAGTAGATAAGGTGGTATGGCCCTTTATGCCTGGCTTTAAACAAGCAGAACTGGCCTGCAGGCAAATGCAGGGCTGCGGCGGATTGTTCAGTTTTACGCTAAAGGAACCGTCCATTAAAAAAATAGAAGTTTTTTGCGATGCCCTGCAGCATATCCTGATGGCGGTATCCTGGGGCGGACATGAAAGTTTGGTGATCCCGGCTATTGCCACCATCCCGGTTGCCGATTACAGTTTGGATAACCCGCGGCATCAGCTGATCAGAATGTATGTGGGGTTAGAGGATGCGGAGTATTTGATAGGGGATTTGGAGCAGGCCCTGGGCGAATTGTGAGTATATTGGGCTAAAGCCCCTCTCTGTTAATTTTTATCCGTTGGCTAAAGCTAACGGCAATGAATTTTGATCGGCTATCTTATCTATTTATCTAATAATAGAAACACCGATTGAAATTCGATCTCCGAAATTCATTGCCGTCCTATTTATGGGACGGAATAGTTAAACCTGATAAGTGGCTTTAGCCAAACGCCAGGCACATTACCGTTCTTTTGCTAATCCGCCCCCTACCCATTATCTTTACCTAAAGTAAACCATCCTCCATGTCCGAACTACAACGCCTTTTAGCCGCTTATGATGCCGAACGCAAGTTGGGCAATGCCTGCGCTTTGGCTACGGTGGTTGAGGTGAAGGGCTCGGCCTACCGCCGGCCCGGGGCGCGCATGCTGGTTACCGGCGAGGGGCAACTGACCGGCACCATCAGCGGAGGATGTTTAGAGGGCGATGCCCGCCGGCGCGCACAACAGGTAATGCACCGCGGCAAACCCGAAATTATTGTTTACGATAGTACTGACATTGACGACGACCTGGAGAACGGCGCGCAACTGGGCTGCCAGGGCCAGATCTTTATCCTGCTGGAACCTATTGATTTTACCGATGTCTACAATCCGCTTGAATTGCTGCGCGATACCTTCCGCCTGCAACAGCCATCGGTATTGGCTACCGTGCTCAAAAGCAGCGATGCAGCCATTGCCCCAATAGCCGAACGGGTTTTATTGCTGAACAATGGCAACACTAAGGCCGGCGCTATCAATCCCAATTTTATACAGCAACAATTACTACCCGAAATGCAAGATGTGTTAGTCAACGGCACATCGGCGTGTTTGGATATGGAATACGCAGGTGTCAACATCCGTGTGTTTTTAGAATTGATTAAGCCGGCTCCCCTGCTTACCATTTATGGTGCCGGTAACGATGCGCAGCCACTGGCCAAACAGGCTAAAAACTTAGGCTGGCGGGTAATGGTGATCGACGGTCGGCCATTGCAGGCATCCGCTGCCCGTTTCCCTGAAGCAGAGTTAGTACAGGTGGCCCGGACCGGCGAATTACAGCAATATGTGAACCCAACAGGCTTCACCGTGCTAATGAGCCATAATTATTACTACGACCTGGCTGTTTTGGAACAGTTGGAGCAATTTCCAACTCTGGATTACATCGGCATATTAGGTCCACGCAAAAAAACCGACCGCATGCTGGCCGACCTGGCGCAAAAAGGCATAGATACCGAAGCTTTAGATAAACGCCTGCACAGCCCCATAGGCCTGGATATTGGCAGCGAGAACGCCGACGAGATTGCCCTGGCCATAATGGCCGAACTGCTGGCCGTGCGCAATGGCTTAAATGGTGGTTTTTTGCGTAATTTAGATGCACCGATACACAACCGTAACCAAATTATAAAAGCACTTAGTAATGGATAATATTGGCATTGTGATATTAGCCGCCGGCGGCTCCAGCCGCATGGGGCAGCCTAAGCAATTATTAAAATATAAGGATACCACCCTGCTACGCCACGCCGTAGAAACCGCCAAGGCATCGCGCACTAAAGGCCCCTTGCTGGTGGTTACCGGCGCCCTGCACGATGAGTTATTTAAGGAATGCGCCGACCTGAATATCAGTGTAGCACATAAC